>JALOLV010000261.1 GCA_025455785.1 Spirosomataceae bacterium
AGCAATTTGAAGATGTTGCCGATTTTGAGCCATTCTACTTAAAAGATTTTATGGCTACAACGCCACGCAGTTCAATGCTCAAAGGTCAAGTTTAGAAATACTTTGAACTTTTGAACCTCAAACTTTGACACTAAAACCTTACCTCGGTACGGTAAAATACATCACAAAAGCAATCGTCGAGAAAACAATATTGGGCAGCCAAACTGCCAGCATTGGTGGCATATTACCCGACTCGGCAATACCTTTTGACATGATATAAAAAAGAATATACACAAACGCCAGCACGAAGCCTATCGCAATCTGGAAACCCACGCCACCACGGGCTTTACGTGCCGACACAATCAAACCCATAATTGAGAGAATAATAACGGCAAAGGGTGTTGCAAAACGCTGATAAAACTCTATCTGAAACGACTCGATACCCTCAGCTCCACGGCTTTTGATGAGGTTAATTCTATCATTTAATTCAGGAATCGTGAATGTTTCGTGAATCTGATGCGTATTTTCAAAATCATCTGGGCTAAGACTAATGACAGTGTCTTTGGGGGCAGTTCCGTACACCATTTTATCTTTCATTATCCCAATCGTACGGATTTTATAATCGTGCATACGCCATTTTTTTAGGCTATCTACCCATTCTATTCGTCTTGCTGCGAGTTTTTCAATCAATTTATTACCTTGAATCTTCTCAATCGTAAAATCGTAGCCCGTTTTGCTATCGTTATTGTAGCTCGACATGTAGGCATAGGTATTCGGAGCAATCGCAGTATGGAAATCTCGGTTATTAAAATAAAATTTATCCATCACGTATTTATGCTCAAAATCTAACCGCACTTTATTGGCTTTTGGCAAAACCCACCCTACCATGATAAACGAAAGTACCGCAACGATTGATGCCCCAAAAATATACGGACGCATCAGCCGCAGAAAACTGGTTCCGCTACTCAAAATCGCAATGATTTCGGTATGTGACGCCATCTTGGCCGTAAAGAAAACCGTTGAAATGAATATCATCAGAGGGCTGATGTAATTGGCCCAATAAGGTGCGAGATTGGCATAATACGACAATAGAATAGCTCGCATTGGTGCTGATTTCTCGATAAAGTCATCGTTTTTTTCAACGAAGTCAATCACCATGATAATCAGTACGATTACCAAAACAGCAAAAACATACGTAACCAGAAATCGCTTTATAAGATATTTGTCAAGAATCTTCATTCGGTTGCAATCTGCCATTGGCAGAATGTTGTGAACTACAAAATTAGCGAAGAAAGCTCGGTAGATTATTATTTTTAAGATTTTTTACGAATTCAATTCAAATATGACACGCTTTTTTCACTTCACCAATAGATTTTTGGCAACCTCGTAGCTTACAAAAAGCGAAGAATCGTTATTCAGAATGACATTCAAAGACTTATCGAACTCGCTGATTTCAAGCACTTTGAGTGTGCAACCCAATTTGATTTGAAGTTTGTCGAGATGCTGTAAAAACGCTGGCGAATGCACCGAGACACCCGTCATGGCTACTTCTTTGTTGAGCGGGGCTTCGGATAAACGATGATACACCACCGATGGCATCTGCCCTTGACTATTCGGAATCGGGTCTCCGTGCGGGTCAAATTTAGGGCTACCCAAAAAAGTATCTAAACGATTGGTTAAATCCTCCGAATCAATATGCTCCAACTGCTCAGCAATATCGTGGATTTCGTCCCACCCAAAACCCAGTTTATTCACCAAAAAAACCTCCCAGAGTCGGTGCTTCCGAATTACGCTCAGAGCAATTTTTTCTCCGTCAGTCGTCAACGTAACGCCTTGATATTTTTTATAATTGATTAGACTTTTATCGGCCAATTTACGCAACATATCCGACACAGACGCCGCTTTGGTTTGCGTCTGTTCGGCTAAATCATTCGTACTTACTTCGTTCCCGTTGTTGCGTTCGGTGAGCAAATAAATGATTTTGAGGTAGTTTTCTTCGGTAAAAGAGGTCAAATCGAATGATAGTTTTTTTAGATTGAACGTAATTTCATACAAAAATAGTTGAGTTATCGAAAAAATAAAAATTTAGACTAATCTAAAAAAATATTTTGATATATCAATTTTACTATTTAGTTTTGCATCGGTAATGTAACATAGGCTCGGTTTGGGCAAGTACGATTCCGATATAACATGGAGAAGACAATTACAATAAAGAAAGAAGACGGCTGGCCAAGCAAAGGCGATACGCCATCGCTGCCCGAAGTATATAGAAGTATCAAAGTACCACAAAAAGGTAGCTTTTGGAAAAAACTGGCGGCATTTATCGGCCCCGGGCTGATGGTAGCCGTGGGCTACATGGACCCCGGCAACTGGGCAACCGATATTGCGGGCGGAGCAAGGTTTGGCTATACTTTATTATCGGTTATTTTGATTTCTAATTTGTTTGCAATGCTTTTGCAGCATTTATCGCTCAAATTGGGCATCGCAACGGGCCGAGATTTGGCTCAGGCTTGCCGAGATGCTTACTCAAAACCAGTATCGTTTGTTTTGTGGATTCTATGCGAAGTCGCCATTGCGGCCTGCGATTTGGCCGAAGTAATCGGTTCGGCAGTTGCCCTAAACCTACTTTTCGGGATTCCGCTCACGGTCGGTATCCTCATTACAGCATTCGATGTTTTATTAATATTATTTCTCCAAAGCAAGGGTTTCCGCATCATTGAGGCCATTGTGGGGGCATTAATCGTCGTGATTCTTTTTTGTTTTGGATACGAAATTCTCGTTTCAAATCCCGATTTTATGGCAATCGCCGGTGGATTAGTCCCCAAGACAGAAATCGTGTTTAATCCTGATATGCTCTACATCGCTATTGGGATTTTGGGAGCAACGGTTATGCCTCATAATTTGTATTTACATTCGAGTATTGTTCAGACCCGTGATATTCCAGATACATCGGCAGGAAAAAAATCGGCCATCAAATTTGCCACGATTGATTCTACCGCATCGCTTTTTATTGCGTTTTTTATCAATGCCTCGATTCTGATAATGGCGGCGGCGACATTCCATTTTACCGATAATCGACAAGTAGCCGATATTCATGAAGCCTATCATTTGCTCGACCCACTACTTGGAGTAGAATTAGCGAGTTTATTTTTCGGGATTGCCCTTTTGGCTTCTGGACAGAACTCAACTCTTACGGGTACTCTGGCGGGGCAAATCGTGATGGAGGGATTTCTCAACTTACGACTCAAACCGTGGATTAGAAGGCTGATAACCAGATTAATAGCGATTGTGCCAGCCTTGATTGTGGCTATCATTTACGGCGAACAAGGGACCTCCGAGCTACTCGTTTTAAGCCAAGTAATTTTGTCTTTGCAATTGAGTTTTGCAGTGGTTCCGTTGGTTTCTTTTACCTCAGATAAAGCCAAAATGGGAGAATTTGTAAACCCTGCTTGGGTAAAATATACTGCATGGGCGGTTTCGGTAGTGATTATCTCGCTAAATGCGTACTTGCTTTTTGAGACATTCTTCGGATAAAAAATACGGCTCGTTTAGATTAAACGAGCCATAAAAAATGCCTTAATTATTGTTCTAAAGGATGCCCTCGCTGAAAGGTTATCTCTCGAACCAAGCCCACCGAATTGAAATATAAAGCCACCGACTGGGCATTGGATTTATTCTGCATAAACTGGCAATGTTCGCCCTTCTCGAAGTAATAAACATAGACTTTGGTATTTCGGCGGTCGAGAATCTGAAAATCGTAACGACCAATACTTTGAGTAATTTGGTTTTCGGATAAACTCAATAAGTTTGGTTTGAGTGCCTTAAAATCCTCAATCATATTGACTCTTTCGCCTCTGCAGCCACCACGGTCGTTTTTGAATCTTTTTACATCAAAATTCCCTAAATTAACTTCTTTTCCTCCGCAGGCAGTCAATAAGAAAAATCCTAAAATGAGTATTCTATACATCTATGATAGATTTAAAATTCGTCAATTCAATAACCGAATTGAGCATTATTTGTTCAATTCTGCAAAGTATTTGTAAAACAACGGTATTGTTTCGATTCCTTTGTAGAAATTAAACAATCCGTAATGCTCATTGGGCGAGTGTAGGGCATCCGAATCTAACCCAAAGCCCATCAAGATTGATTTTAGGCCGAGTTCTTGCTCAAAAAGTGCCACAATCGGAATACTTCCGCCACCGCGGGTCGGTACGGGGGCTTTGCCCCAAGCCTCTTCCATAGCCAAAGATGCGGCACGATAACCGATAGAATCCATTGGCGTAACGTATGGCTGTCCGCCGTGATGACGATGCACTTTTACCTTGACCGTTGGCGGAGCAATTGCCTTAAAGTGAGCCTCGAACAAATCCGAAATCTCTTCCCAGTCTTGGTCTGGCACTAATCGCATCGAGATTTTGGCAAATGCTTTCGATGGCAATACGGTCTTAGAGCCTTCGCCTGTGTAGCCTCCCCAAATACCGTTCACATCGAGTGTCGGGCGGATAGATGCACGCTCACGGGTCGTGTAGCCTTTCTCGCCAGTTACTTCGGCAATACCTAAATCTTTTTTGTATTCTTCTAAATTAAATGGGGCAGATTCGAGCAGTTCTCTTTCTTTTTCGGTCAATTCGGCCACTCTATCGTAGAATCCTTCTACCGTGATTCGTCCGTCGGCATCGTGAAGTGATGCAATCATTTGGCAAAGTACATTGACAGGATTGGCCACGGCTCCACCATAAACGCCCGAATGCAAATCGCGGTTTGGACCTTGTACTTCGACCTCCATGTAAGACAAACCACGCAAGCCCGCCTCAACCGAAGGAATATCGTTGGCAATAATCGAAGTATCCGAAATCAAG
>JALOLV010000262.1 GCA_025455785.1 Spirosomataceae bacterium
AGTTTGTCCGCCCTGAATCGTTGGTACAGTAAATGGTGTCGAACCACCATTGAAATCAGGTTGTAAAACGCCATTGATTGCGTTACCGCCCGTTCCACGAGCCAAATTATAAATTTGCTGCCATGCCGAAAAATAGTTATTGGCATAAGTTGATGCCGGCAGACTTGAATTAATTCGAGCATTTTGCATGGCATTACCCACCGCACCGAGTTCGTAGGCATTGCCACCGTAATCAAACATCGAGTAGGCACGCACAAACCATTTATCTGACTTAACCTCAAACTTGTGTAAATCATATTTCATGTTTCGCCAATGAAAACGGCTCGTACTTTGAAAAATACCATTACCGGCCGAAAAACGATACTCGTAAGCGGCGGTGATTTTATCGTTAATTTGGTAATGCAAAGAAGGATTCAACCTCAAACTTCCCGCTTTCAGATTATTTCCAAACAATCCAAATTGGTCGTCCACCGAGTTGGCCCAAAGGACGTCTTTTTCGGCATAACCCGGCATATAAACACGTTTTGAGCCATCAACGGTCGTAATCGCTCTGCCAGCATCACCATAAAAGTTTAGTCGATTCCAACCATAAGCTGAGCCAAAGGCATTATTGGCGACATCGGAACCTGCCAAACCGCCTTCGGTAAGTGGCTTGATGGCCGCATCCGAATCTCCGATAAACTCATCGGCTTCGGTATAATTTGTGTTGAGTTTAAATGCAAATCGTTTTCCAATCACAGTAGCAAACCTAAGTTGAGCATCGAAAAGGTTACGGCTGCCCGATTTTAAAGAAACCGTCAAACCTTGTGTTTTGAATGGATTTTTGGAGGTTTGCATGATAACGCCATTGAACGCTCCCGAACCATACAAGGCCGAATTGGCACCATGAACGATTTCAATATCTTGAATATCTAATTCGGGGATGCCCATCCAGTTGCCACCGTAAAGCGAAGAAGTAGGCGACATAAAGTCCACGAAATCAGCCAATTGTAAAATCCTCTCGGCTTTTGATGAATTAAAGCCGCGGGTACTTAAACTCGTAACAAACAAACTCGATTGACTCACATCAATGCCTTTGTAACGAGCCAATGAAGAAATCAACTCGATGGACGGTGTATTTTGTAATTCTTTATAACTTATTTTGCTGACACTAACAGGGGCGTTCAGCATACTCTCCGAAATTCGAGATGCCGAAACCGTAACTTCGTTTAGCACTTTTGTGCTGTCTTGTGCAAATACTCCAAAACAAATCAAACTTAGTAAAAGTGTTTTTTTCATTAATTCTTGGTTTTGTTATAAAATTCTGAACTCCTAACAAGGTTTTGGAATCCTTTTAGAGGTAATTGGATAACTCTTTACTGCTCAATCCAAGCCTTAAACTGAGCCGCATTTTCTTGGCTAATACTGACCTCGGCTTTGGATAAGTGCAAAAGTTCTATCGCAATTTTCCCTTTGAATGAGGGTCTAAAACTCTTAATGGCGTTGATATGAACGATGAATTTACGATTTACCCGAAAGAAAAACCGAGAAGGTAATTCAAACTCTAATTCAGATAAGTTTTTCTCAATGATGTATCTCTCTCCTGACTTATCAATCAAAAAAACTACTCGCGATTCGGTATAAATAAATGCCACATCGTGAATCGAAAGAATGTAAAAATTGGTTCCTTTTTTGCCGATTATTCGGTTTTTTGATTGGTTTTGTCTTGGATATTGAATACTCAAAATCTGATTTTTGAGGTTTTCTAATTTGTTCAAAACCCTTAGAATTTCATCTTTCTGAATTGGTTTTCGTAAATAATCAATCGCACCAAAGGTCATCGCCTGCGACCAATATTTATCGTAGGCCGACATCAACACAAACGGAAAAGGAGGTTTGAAATCTTGAAAAACGTCAAAGACTAAACCTTCATTTGATTCGACACTGAAAATTCCGAATTGGGCCAGAATACCTTTTTCGAGCCATTCTTTTGCTTCTTCAAAGGTCGAAAACCAAACAGTATTTACGGCCGCAATACTATTGGTTAGGGCTTCTTTGATTAACAAAGCATTATTTTCATCTGCTTCGATGATTAGAATAGTCATTTTCGGTGTCAAATTTTCCGCTTTCGTGCATTGATTGTCTGACTTGGCGAAAAAAAATTTGCGTTACAAAATTATGGAGAAGATATTAAATAGAATTCGGATTTGAGATTTTGGATTTCGGATTCGTTAAAATCCATGCAAAAATAAGTAATTTAGCTTAATTGTTCAGAGATTTGAGTGATTTGTCTTCGACCTGACATTTATCGCTTTCAAATTTGAGTTATCTTTGTTCGATTCTCTCTTTCAAAGAAACTACTTATGATTCTCAAAAATAAAAAAATATTACTTGGCGTCTCTGGAAGCATTGCGGCGTATAAATCAGCGTTGTTGATTAGACTTTTGATAAAAGAAGGTGCCGAAGTTCGAGTAATAATGACAGATGCCGCCAAAGATTTTATCACTCCTTTGACGCTATCAACATTATCCAAAAATCCAGTTTTGTCTTCATTTACAAAAGGTGATAGCGGCGAATGGAACAACCACGTAGAATTAGGTCTTTGGGCCGATGTGATACTCATTGCACCTGCTTCGGCCAATACGATTGGAAAATGTGCCAACGGAATCGCTGATAATTTATTGATTGCTACCTATTTGTCGGCTCGTTGTGAAGTTTTCTTTGCTCCTGCCATGGATTTGGATATGTACAAACACCCAAGTACATTAGAAAATCTTTCAAAATTAAAATCTTTTGGCAATCATATCATCAATGCCGAAAATGGCGAATTGGCAAGTGGGTTGGTCGGCGAAGGGCGATTGGCCGAACCCGAGCATATTGTTCATGAACTTGAACGGTTTTTCTCGAAAAACACCAATTTAGTAGGTAAAAAAGTGCTTATCACGGCAGGCCCAACCCAAGAACCTATCGACCCTGTACGGTTTATCAGCAATCATTCTTCTGGAAAAATGGGATTTGCAATCGCCGAGGCATTTGAAATGGCGGGGGCAGACGTAACTATAGTAAGTGGTCCCGTTTCGATTCCGAATCCAACTGGCATAAAAATTGAAAAAGTACAATCGGCTAAAGATATGTACGATGCAGTAAATAAATATTTTGATTCGGCCGATATTGTGATACTCTCAGCGGCAGTGGCCGATTACACGCCATTGCACGTAGCCGATAAAAAAATCAAGAAAAAAGAAGATAAATTTAATATCGAACTCACAAAAACGATTGATATTGCAGCAACAATTGGGCAGAGAAAAACCAAGCAGACAATTATCGGGTTTGCACTCGAAACAGATAACGAACTCGAAAATGCCCAATCGAAACTACAACGTAAAAATTTTGATGCGATTGTTTTAAATTCTTTACAAGATAAAGGTGCGGGGTTTCGTTATGATACCAACAAAATCAAGATAATCGACCGAAGTGGTTTTATCGAAGATTTTGAATTAAAAACAAAAAAAGAAGTAGCTCAAGATATTTTGAAAAAAGTGGTTAGCCTGCTTTAAAATAATTGTAAAATGAAAAAAACAATACTCATTTTGTGTAGTATTTTAATAGTTTTTACGGCAAAATCGCAGGAACTAAACTGCAAAGTAACCGTTAATGCTAATGCCATAAACAGCCAACAAGTTACTGATAGACAGGTGTTTACGGATATGCAGACGTCTATTACCGAGTTTATGAACAACCGTAGATGGACCAATGACATTTTTTCGCAAGAAGAAAGAATCAAATGTAATCTTATCATTACGTTGTTGAAGTCTCCGCAACAAAACTCGTTTAGTGGTAATGCTCAGTTTCAAGTAATCCGCCCAGTTTATGGGACAAGCTACGAGACAGTCGTATTTAGTTATGTTGACCGTAGCTTCAATTTTTCGTTTGCTCCCGAAGACCGTCAAATGGTATTTAATGAGCAGACATTCAGCAATAACCTAACTTCTATTTTGGCAACGTATGCCTTGGTTGCTTTAACAATAGACTACGATACATTCAGTAAATTAGGCGGTAATCCGTTTTTGCAGAGAGCATTCAATGTATCAAATTTAGCAGCAAATACAGGTTTACCGGGTTGGCAACAAGGCGAAGACCAGCGAAATCGATATTGGTTAATCGAGAATCTGCAAAATCAACAACTACTGACATTCAGAGAGGGACTTTATTACTATCATCGAGTGGCTTTGGATAACTTCACAAACGACCCAGCCGAAGGAAGGAAACAAACTTTGGCGTTTCTCTCGACAATAAAAGCAATTCAAACCCAAAAACCTACGTCGGTTTTGTTAAATAGCTTCTTTGACGCAAAGAGTCAAGAATTAGTCAATATGTTTTCTGAGGCAACAAAAGAAGATAAAGAGAAGGCATTTCAGCTTTTGGCTTCTATAGACCCCGGCAAGACAGAGTTATATCGAAAGTTGAGTAAGTAAGTTGAGTAATCAGACATATGAATTTAGACGAAAGATAAGTTACTCGTAATTTATATCGAATCAAATTCAAGCCGCTACTTAATTAGAAGCCCCATATCAATTTGATATGGGGCTTTTGATATAAATTCAATTATCGTTTTGATTCTAAGTGGTTAATCGAAATACATAATCACCTGATTATCAGTATTATACCAACGATTGGGCATTAACGAATAACATAAGCTAATTTGTATCTTGCACTTATTATAAATTCAAACGCTTCATTTCAGCTACCGCAAAGTCTGCCGCACGAGCCGTAAGAGCCATGTATGTCAATGACGGGTTTACGCACGATGCAGAAGTC
>JALOLV010000263.1 GCA_025455785.1 Spirosomataceae bacterium
ACAGGCGGTTTTCTTGGGCATGTAAATCGCATCGTGGGGCATTTGCCCAAACGCAACTACACATGTGATAATCGTAAAAAAAGAAGATGTAAAAAGTTTTTTCATTGATATGATACTTTGGTTTATACTCATAATTATTTGGTCAAATATTAGCCATTCGGCTACGGTGGACTTACCTCTGATTCAGCCATAATTAATAAATAATCGAATGATTAACCACAAATGACAGTATCTATAATAGTTGTAATAAAATCAGAGAAATTACTTATTTTCCGAAATTCTGTAAATCCGAACAACTAAAAGTTTATTTTTGAAATTGGAATATCTAAAAAACATCTTGCAATTATACAACGTCGGTACTAAAATCCAAAATTTTGGAAAAAAATTCTCTAATGGTATGATGAAAAGCTATCTCTCCGAAAATCTAAAAACACTCAGAAAATACAATAAAATATCGCTCGAAGAGCTTGCTAATGCGATAAATGTAAGCAAAAGTGCTATTTCTGACTATGAGAACGATAAGTTTTCACCGTCGATAGCTATCTGCAGAAAAATTGCTGATTTTTTTAGAATCACAATCGACGATTTAGAATATTCCGAAATTTTGGAAAAATTAGAAGGCAATTCTTATAAAATAAAAACAAAAGAAGCACTCCCCAAGAAGCTCTTTGAGGCAAATGAAAGAATTGAAGTATTAGAAAGGATAAGAGATGACTTAGCTTTGGAATTAAAATTGTATAGACAGAAAATAGAGAGTCTCCAAATCCAACTTCGATTACAGAGCCAACTCCAAGACAGTAAGCTATCGGAGATTCAATTGCTGAAGACACAAATACATTTACTCGAAGAAAAAATAAAAGTTGTGAGCCGACAAATTTAGGCTTCGCCAATGGGTTTCTCAAAACCTTCGGCAATCTCTTTTTGGGCTTTTTGTAGGTATGCTTCCAACTCACTGGCAACTTCGTCTTTCGGACGATTCGACAACAAAGATATAATCTCGGTTTGGGCATGAATCAGTGTTTTGAGATAGGCCTGATTCTTGACGATTACGCCCTGATTATGGATTATCGAAGACTGATTGTGCGTGATAATTCCTTGGTTTTTGATAATAGTCTTTTGATTCTGAATAACAATATCGTGATTTTCAGTAGTTTTGAGCTGATTCTCCATCAAAATATCGTAATTCTCAATCAGGTTGGACTGGTGATTTGAGAACTCTCCAAACTTCTGGTTCAAATCTGTCAAACTCTGCTGAATTTGCTCTAAAATATCATTTGATTTTGCCATCTACACAATTCAATGTTATAAAAAACAAAAGTAATAAATAAATTCAATATTGCCGATTTACATATACCACCAACCCTGCAAGTCATCCCAATTGAGGGTTACGTGGTAATTTATCTGCAACATATTGAGGTATCTCATATCTTGTTTTTTGTTACGAACCAATGATTGAAACCCATATCCCACCTCGATTCGATTTTTGCCAGTATTATACCCAAGCCCAAGATTTATCCAGTCTTCTGAGAGCAAAAGTCCGTTTCGAGAACTCACTGGGCCGTTTGTGGCTCCTTTCAAATACAAAAACATCTCATTGGATACCAAACCATACAGCCCTTTTTTGAATTCTTTAGGATTATACAACAAATAACTTACACCGAGTTGATACCGCATAATAGTGGCGTTATCTCTGATTTGGGTACTGAGATTAAGCGGGTATCGCAACTCTAAACGCCCTCGATGATTGAGCGATAATTTCTTGAATTTCTGATTATATGCTCCCTGAATCATCAATCTTGGTTCAGACTCTTTCAAACCAAAAATATTATGTCGCCCGTAAGCAATACCACCTCCAACCGAAAACCTATCGTTGATTTTGCGATTAACTAAAAAATGAGGAACAAAATGGCAATGCCCCGACGGAAAAGACTTGTCCCCGATATTTAGATTAGAGGCGTTATAAACCGATAAAACCTGAACATTGTAATTCCATTTTTTATTGATTCTTCCTACCTGCGAGTAATTAGTTACGAGTCCTCGTAACGAAAGGTCTTGAGCTTGACAATAATAAACACAAAGAAAGCAGACAATGAGTCGATAATATTTCATTGAATAGTCTTTTACTTAAATTAGACTATCAATTTTGATGCCGACCCGTAAAAAAAGCTAAAAGTACCCGTCAAAACCAAAAAAACTGATTTTGAGGGGTACTTTTTGGAGAAAAGTATATCTTAATTCGATGCTCTTAGCTTAGCTTCGATAGTTTGCTGCGTATGAGGTACAGCCCTTAGACGTTCTTTCGGAATCAGCTTGCCAGTATCTTTACAGATGCCGTAGGTTCCGTTTTTGATACGAATCAGAGCGGCTTCGAGCTGCTGGGCGAATTTTTGCAAACGTGCCGCCGACTGGCTCAAGGCTTCTTTCTCGCTGACATCGGCACCATCTTCGAGCATTTTTGTACTGCCCGATGTGTAGTCTGTACCGTTATCGTTTTTGCGAGAGAGTGTCTCTTTGATAACATTAAACTCATTGCGTGTTGCATCGAGTTTCTTGATGATGATTTCTTCAAATTCCTTCAATTCTTCTTCAGAATATCTGGTTTTTTCTTCTAATACTGCTGACATAGAAGTTCGTTTTGGGGTTATAACGTCGAATGGCTTCTAAAAAATCCCACAAATATAGTTTATTGATAGACTAATCCAATAATTGATTAAAAATTCTTAGATTATCAAAAAAAAATTTTCTACTAATCTTATCACATTCACCACGAGAAAATTTGGAAACTTCTCAAAACAATCACAATAAATTAGGCGTATATATAAAACAGTAAGCGAATATTTGCCCCTAAAATTTAACGATTTTAAGAAAAAATATATTTTAATTAAGTTTGTAGCGAAACTTCGTTTTGAGTTCAGGTTCACAAACATTAAACTCGAAACGCAAAACCAACATACTAAGAATAATTAATATGGCATACATAGAACCCGCTCCGATTAAGGACAAAGAAAATCCGTTGGAGTCAATGATGTCAAGGTTCGATGCAGCAGTCGAAATCCTTGGAATCAGTGAGGAAATGTACTACATCCTCAAAGTTCCTGCCCGTCAGGTAATCGTCGGCTTGCCCGTAACGATGGACAACGGCAAAATCAAAGTTTTTGAAGGTTACAGAGTTATTCACTCAACAATCCTCGGCCCGGGCAAAGGCGGTATCCGCTTTGACCCAGCCGTAAACCTCGACGAAGTGCGTGCTTTAGCAGCTTGGATGACTTGGAAATGTGCCGTGGTGGATATTCCGTACGGTGGTGCAAAAGGTGGTATTGCCTGCAACCCACGTGAGATGTCGGCTGGCGAAATGGAGCGTTTGATGCGTGCTTACACAATCTCGATGCTCGATATTTTTGGACCAGACAAAGATATTCCGGCACCAGACATGGGTACTGGCCCACGCGAAATGGCTTGGTTGATGGATGAGTTCTCAAAAGCAAAAGGAATGACCATCAACGGTGTTGTTACTGGCAAACCGTTGGTTTTGGGTGGCTCACTGGGCCGTACCGAGGCAACTGGTCGTGGCGTAATGGTTTCGGCATTGGCTGGTATGGATAAGCTACGATTGAATCCGTACCGTGCAACTGCCGCCGTACAAGGCTTTGGCAACGTAGGCTCACATGCTGCACAGTTATTACAAGAAAAAGGCGTAACTATATGCGGTATCAGTGATATTTCGGGGGCGTATTACAATTCAAGAGGTATTGATATAGAGAAGGCGATTGCTTACCGTAACCAAAACGGCGGAACACTCGAAGGCTTCAAAGAGGCAGATTTGATTAGCAACGAAGAGTTATTGGCACTCAATGTTGATGTACTTGTACCAGCCGCCAAAGAAGATGTAATTACGGATGATAATGCCGGCAACATCCAAGCAAAACTCATAATCGAAGGTGCCAATGGCCCTACCTCGGCAAGTGCCGATAAAATCATCAATGAGAAAGGCATCATGGTTGTGCCAGATATTTTGGCAAATGCAGGTGGCGTAACGGTTTCGTATTTTGAATGGGTACAAAACCGCATTGGCTATAAATGGACATTAGATAGAATCAATCGTCGTACCGACCGTATCATGAAAGATTCATTCGATAAAGTTTTTGAAACATCACAGAAGTACAAAGTACCGATGCGTTTGGCGGCGTATATCGTGGCCATCGACAAAGTGGCGAGTACGTACAAGTTCCGTGGTGGATACGGTTGAAAATCCAATAAAAAAGGTTTATTGCGAAAGAGGTGCGGGTTTCTGCACCTCTTTTTTATTGGATTGATTCATAATTAACTGCAAAATTTCTCATCTCGGCAATCAAGGGTAAAACTAACCTGCCTTTTGGGGTAAGATAATATTCTACTTTGGGCGGAACTGTCCCATGATTAATTCTACCTACCAAATCGCTATCAATCAGCACTTTTAATTCCTGAATGAGCATTTTCTCACTTACATCGGGCAGTCGTTTACGAAGTTCTGAAAAACGCAACGAGTGGTTACCTAACTGAAAAATTATGAGAAGTCTCCATTTGCCTCCGAGTAACTCTAAGGTAGTTCGGATGGGGCATCTTGCTGTTACTCTTATTTCATTATCAATCATACTTACAAAAAGGTTAGTACTATATTTTTATTACAGTACCTCAAAACTAACTAATTTTAAAAATCATAAACTATAAAACTAAAAAAAGTGAAAAAAATAGCATTATTCGGAGCATCTGGCAAAACTGGGCAGCAGTTTTTAGAACAAGCTAAAAACCTTGAGGTAATACAAGGAGATGTTTTAAATCCCGCAGATGTCGCACAGGCTATCGAGGGTACTGACCTTGTGGTGAGTTTATTTGGTCATGTTAAGGGTTCGCCAGAATGGCTACAAACCGATGGTACCAAGAATATCGTATCCGCAATGAAGCAGTATGGTATAGTTAGAATCATCTCGCTTTCGGGCGGAGGACTTCCATTTCCCGAAAAAGACAAGCCCAAATTTGCCGATAAACTTATTAGAGGAATCATGAAAATCGCAGTGCCAAAAATTCTAAATGATGCCCAAAAACACTACGAAGTATTACAAAGTAGTGGTTTAGATTGGACAATCGTGCGTGGCCCACGCCTAACAGACGGTATCAAACAAAATAAATACCGTGTAGGCTGGGTTGGTGTAAATGCAAGCACGCAAATCAGCCGAGCCGATTTGGCAGATTTTATCGTGAAACAAATCGAAGATAAATCGTTTTATTCACAAATGCCTTTTGTAAGTTATTAACACAAAGGTCTAAATTTTTCAATAAACAGTAAAAATGAGATACTCGATACGTATCTCATTTTTTTATTTTTAATTTGCTCCATCAACCTTAAAACCAATAAAAATGAAATGGATTAAACGCCTTTTGTGGGCAATTTTTACCGTAGCCGTTGTGGCAACTGCCGGAGTTTACTTTTATCTGCAATCGCTAAAACCCGATTATAATGCTCAAACCCAACTTGCCGGACTAAAATCTGAAGTCGAAGTATTGTATGATGACTACGCCATTCCGCACATTTATGCCCAAAACGAAGAAGATTTGTGGTATGCCTTGGGCTATGTTCATGCCCAAGACCGCCTGTTTCAGATGGAGGTTTTGCGTAGGGTTGGCGATGGTCGTTTGGCCGAAATCTTTGGAAAAGACGTCGTTTCGGTCGATAAATTCTTTCGTTCTCTCGGTTTTCGTCAATTCGCCAAAAAAACCATTGATTCAGTTTACAAGACCAATCCAAACGCCGCCTTCGTAAAAAATGCCAATGCTTACGTAAAAGGCATCAATCAATTCATAAAAACTGGTAAAACTCCAGTCGAATTTACGATTGCGGGTATCCCAAAAACTGAATTTACGGTCGAAGACTGCGAAATCATCTCGGGCTATATGTCATATACATTTATGGAGGCATTTCGTGGCGAAGCCATCACCGATTTTATTCACCATAAATTAGGCTCTGATTATTTAAACGATTTGGGCATCAATACCGCTCTCGATGAGCCCAAAATTCCGGTAGATAAATTGGCCCAAACCAATTTTCTTGATTTGAATAATCTACTTGCCAAAATCGAACAAAAAGTACCCGCACCGCCTTTGCACGGC
>JALOLV010000264.1 GCA_025455785.1 Spirosomataceae bacterium
AAAATTCTCCGAAACCCCCGCAAAACCTTCGTGGGTTGCTCCCGATTTGGGGCAGGATAATGATATTTTGAAATAAAAAAATTATGGCACATTTCATCTATAACAAAGACAAAATGTGCCATAGCTATATTTTTGTGATTACTACTCGTGCAAAATCCCTTCTTTATCGAGAATAGAAATATAAGTCAGATTTGCCTCAACAATACTATCTGGTACAAACAAAAAACGCTTATCAAACAACTGATTATCAACCCAATAACTCACCCAATATTCGTTATTGAGTCTGAAAACAGCTTCGTCGATTGGCTCAATTAAAGCAAAACTTTGAGCCTCGACATCATCAATAAAGTGTCGCAATACCGAGGTTTTTACCTCTTCTTCGCCTTCGCCATAAAAACCTTGTGATGTTATCAGGATTCTACCAATCGGGAAATCGTTTTTATTAACCAAATAAACTTGCCAAAAGTCTTGATTTAACTCGTTTTTTTCTCTCGCTACCACCCCTTCCACGGTCGGGATATGTATATCTTTTTTCATGTTTTGTTTTAATACTTTGAACCTTTCACCTCAAATTGTAACTTTGCAAAATGAATGAAAGTTCCAAAATAGTCATTCGAGAAGGTTCGATAGCCGATTGTCTGGCGGTTTCGGAGGGGATTCCAGAGTTTTCGGACGGTAAATACGGATACGATGTTTATCAACAACGACTTTCGGGGGCTAAACATTTGATATTGGTGGCTTTTGATGGCACAAAACCCGTTGGCTTTAAAGTGGGCTACCAAAAAGACGAAGACGGAAGTTTTTATAGCTGGATGAGGGGCGTTTTACCCGATTATCGAAGATTGAAAATTGCGAAGCAATTAGCTGATTTTCAGGAAGATTGGGCAAAGAAAAATGGTTATGATGCTATCACTTTCAAGACTCGTAATTACCTGAAACCAATGTTGATTTTTGGGCTATCGAATGGTTTTTATATCGAATCTGTCGAGCCGCAACCTCGTCTGGAAGATTATAGAATCATTCTGAAAAAAAGATTATAAGTTTAATGATGAGTTAATCGAATGATTCGAATATCTCGAATTGAATACATCATTAATTCAAGTAGTACGACTAAATTATTTTAATAAACACTAAGAAACTAAGATTGCACTAAGGATTGATTTTTAATAGTTTAATACAACATTCGAGAAATTCGGAATATTCGATTAATTCTGACTCATTATTTATCATTAGAGAATCTTAGCTTTTAAATAAAGAATAAACCAAATTGATTTACGAAAAACAAAAAACAATCTGACTGATTATCAATGATTTAAGCAAATCAGCAATCGTAAATCCCAAATTTAATAATAAATGATTTATCCAATAGTTGCTTACGGAGACCCTGTTCTGAGAAAAGAAGCTCGTGATATTGAAAAAGGTGAGATTGATGTCAAAAAACTCGCCGAAGATATGTTTGAAACCATGTACGCCGCATCGGGAGTGGGCTTGGCTGGCCCTCAGATTGGTTTAAACCTCCGCATTTTTGTGGTTGATGGTACGCCAATCAACGAAAACGCCGAAGACGAAGAAGACAAAGACCCATCGCTCGAAGGTTTCAAAAAGGTGTTTATCAATGCCGAAATCTTAGAAGAAGACGGCGAAGAATGGGGCTACGAAGAAGGCTGTTTGAGTATTCCGGGTATCAGAGAAGACGTTTATCGCCCAGAGTTTGTTACGATTCGCTATTTCGATACCGATTGGAAAGAATACACCGAAACCTACGAAGGCATGGCGGCTCGGATTATCCAACACGAATACGACCATATTGACGGAATTTTGTTTACTGACCACCTACCGATGATTAAAAAACAATTGCTCAAAAAGAAATTATCTAACATCACCAAAGGCGATGTAGATGTCGATTACCGCATGAAGTTTCCGAAGTAAGCTACTGTCTTTTACTGAGATTCGACAAAAATAATTTTATAAATGTGTGTCTTAGAGATTCTAACGTTAGGCCTTTAAGACACATTTTTTTATGCCCGTATTAATCCAAACAAAAAAGACCGCATCATTACTGACACGGTCTGGGGGCATTCGCAAGGTTCACGTTTTAATAGTATCCGAATGTTACGGGCAGAACGTACATTTGTTTATGTGGGCGGTTGTGTTGGCGTGCGGGTTTCCACTTTGGCATCGTCGAAACCAACTTTAATACCTGATTATCAAGCGATTGGTGAAGTGACTCTTCGATTTTGGGTTCGCTGATTTTGCCTTCTTCATCAACCCAAAAACTCACTACAACTTTGCCCGATAACTTACTTTTGTTGGCATCGGCCGGATACACAATATTTCTTTTGATATAATCATTCAATTTCTCTTGTCCACCCTCAAACGAAGGCAGCATTTTCTCAGCTTGCTTTACATCCATTAGGCTGCTTCCGTCTTCGTTCCAGTAAGTTTTGCGAGTGCAAAGACCTTTTTCGTAGTATTCAATACCACTCAATTGTCCGTTCGGGAAATAAAAACGCCATTCGCCATCGGGAGTATCCTCATTGAAGATTCCCTCGTAATCCATCTTACCATTTTGGCGGTAATATCTAAATTTTCCGTGTTTTACTTCTTCTTTAAGATTACTGTAGGAGCCTTCCATTCTCAAATAACCATCCGCAAAAAACTCATTGGTCTCCCAAAGGCCTTTGGCATTCTTTTTCGAGATTCGGATAAACTTAGCATTATCAAGGCTTCGTACTTCTTCGCCGGCGTTGTTGTAGAATTTCTTCACGACATCGACCGAAGTCAAATCCATCGAAGAAGTTTTTTTCTCTAATGCTTTTGCGTAAAGGGGAGTTTCGGCAGTGGGTTTCTGCCCGATAGCGATGAATCCGCTTGCAATGAGTCCAGCTAAAATTGTTAATTTCTTAATCATGGGTTCTTTACTTTTTGGGTTACAGATTTGGCACGTTAATGATTTTTTGCGGTGTACGATTTGAAAAGTTAAAATTCAAATTGTAGCCGTTTAATCATTTTTCAAATACTGTGCCAAAATTCAAAACCTTCGTTTTTTGCTTGATTAAGGCACATTTTGCTCCCTGACAAGAAATTTTACCGTTATCGAAAATATCTGTTAAACGGTACTTACTTTATTCTTTTAGTTAAATTTCTATTGCTTAGATTGACCCACAACGGTAGGTTCGCTCCCCTATTTGCCTCTATCAATAATCTTTATTGGAATAATGTATTTTGCTCGAACCAATCGGTTGTGGCGTTTGGCCGGAATCCATTTAGGCATTTGGTCAACGACTTTAAAAGCCGCCTCATCTAAATCTGGATGCAACGAAAGCTCAATTTTGGGATTGCTCAGACTTCCGTCAGGCTCGACCCACGCACTTACTGCCATCTTACCCGTAATCTTTTTACGTTTTACTTCATCAGGTAGCACAATAGTTCGTTGTACGAATTTGTCCATCTCGACATCGCCCCCGACAAAGCTCGGTTTCTCACGGTCGGCTTGGGTAATATCGTGCAAAATAGACCCATCTTCATTCCAGAAACGACCATCCACACGTAAACCGTCTTCATAGATTTCTTCGGCACTGAGCAGGCCATTGGTATGATAAAAATACCATTTGCCATCCATTATGTCATTTTTGAAAGTTCCTTCGGCATCGACTTTGCCATTTTCGTAGTAGATTCGATAAGGACCATTTTTTACCTCATAGGCCGTATTGGTAACGTATAGTTCCATCGAAGGTAAATTATTGGTTCGGTATTCGCACACCTGCCAAAGTTTCTCGGCAACACGACGATACTCTCTAAAATACGCAGCTCCTTCGGGAGTTTTTAACTCTTTTCGGTTATTATTGTAGTACTTTGTCAGCAAAAGTTTATCGTCATTCAATAACTTCTTGGTAACCTCTGGACTCGTCGAAAGAACCGACGACTGGGTCATGGGCGAAACGCTCTGTGCATTAGTATGCAAAAAACATAGAATTACTCCAGCCATTGTGATAAATGGTACTGTTGGTTTCATTGCTTTTTGGATTTTATAGGTTAACTCAATATAGTTATGCAAATGTAATCGAATATTTTATATTTTCAAAAAAAATTGAAAATTATTTAATGGTAGCATTTAGGGTGGCTCAACATTCGAAATTTACTAACCTTACACAAGTAATAAATCTGTAACTTTTGTTTATCAGAATCCTTTTTATAAATTTAAAATATCAACAACCATAAGCCAGAACGAGTTGGAAACTCGTTCTACAAATAAAACTATGACCGAGCAAGCCATCCTCGAATACGTACAAAATCATCCATCGGGAAAAGTAAAATTAGCAATCGCCGATATTGACGGAGTTTTGCGTGGGAAATACATAAGTAAAGATAAATTTTTATCGGTAATCGAATCGAATCTTGGTTTTTGCGATGTGATTTTTGGGTGGGATATGGCCGATGTTTGCTACGATAATACCGATTTTACGGGCTGGCATTCGGGTTATCCTGATGCCAAAGCAAGGCTCGATTTAGGTACTTTCAGGAAGATTCCGTGGGAGGATGATATTCCGTTTTTTTTGGGTGAGATGATTCAAGATGACGGCTCACCGTCTTATGTTTGTCCACGCCAACTGTTGAAAAAAGTACTAAATGAAGCCCAAAATATGGGTTTTAACCCCTATTTCTCGCAAGAATTTGAATGGTTTAACTTTGAAGAAACGCCCAATTCGGCGAATGAAAAAGGTTTTCAGCATCTCAAACCCATGACACCCGGAATGTTTGGGTATTCGATTCTAAGAAGTACACTCCGCAACGATTTTATGACGGCCCTGTTTGATAATCTTACCAAATTCGATATTCCGCTCGAAGGGCTACATACCGAAACTGGGCCGGGTGTTTACGAAGCCGCCATCACTTACTCGGATATTCTCGATGCTGCCGATAGGGCCGTTTTATTCAAATCATCGGTCAAAGAAATTGCCTACAAACACGGCATTATGGCTACATTTATGGCCAAAATCAACGAAAACCTGCCCGGTTGCAGTGGGCATGTGCATCAAAGTCTTTGGGACGCCGATTCTAAGAGAAATCTATTTTACGATGAAAAATCGACCGATAACATCAGCGAGACGATGCGTAGCTACATGGCTGGGCAGTTGTTTTGCTTGCCTCATATCCTGCCGATGAT
>JALOLV010000265.1 GCA_025455785.1 Spirosomataceae bacterium
GTGAAAACGATAAAAATTGTCGTTAAAAATCGGTCATTTTGCATGAGTTTATTCTCAGTTCGTAAACTTTGCTTCTTCAATTTTTGCTCGAAAACGATAAAAATTGTCGATTTTTTGCTTGTAAATTATCGTCCGACTTGAAAAAAGCGGGGTTTACAAACTAAAAATTCCGAAGTTTTCCAGCTTTCGTTCGACATTTTTACTGTGAAAACGTCCACAAAAATTCAGAAGATTTCAAACTCTCGGTCAACAGGAACTCTGAGCAGTCGCTTGCAAACTTCTTTCCGCCAATCAACTTTTGGAGTCTTCTTACTTGGAATGCGTCCGATTTCTCGGACGGGACTATCTTCGTATCAACTATCAGTAGCCCAGCAATGGAAATTCGTTATGCGTATTTGGTGTGAATTAAACCCGACTGTGCGTCCCAGACCAACTCCCTGAATTGGCTATTTGTAATCTTGCCTCGGCTTGATTCTTTTGAAAAAAACACTGGTGGAAACTTTTGTTTACCCCGAACATCTTACTTATTATATTCATAGGATAGCCCACTGATAGCTCTCTCTTTTCATGTCGTTAATCAACACGTGGCAGGTATTGACATTGGCTCTCGTTTTCACATGGTCGCCATCGGTGATAACATCGAAACCGATGTCAGAAAGTTTGGCGTTTCTACCCAAGAACTATTCGATTTAGCTGACTTTCTCAAAGAAAACGGCATTCAGAAAGTAGCTATGGAAGTGACTGGTGGCTATGAAACTCCACTCGTGACAGTGCTGCAAAATTGTGATTTTGAAGTCCTCGTTACTGCAGGGGCAAATACTAAAAACTATCGGCGTTTCAAATCTGATACTTCTGATGCTATTCATATTCGAAATCTCCACATGTTGGGTTTGCTGCCACCTATTTTCATCACTGATGCGTTTTCTACCAAAATTCGTTCATTAGTCAGAATGAGAAGGTCGCTCATCGAAGATGCTGCCACTTACATTCGTCGTATCCAAAAATCACTACGTAACATCAATGTCAGATTGGATGCCGCCTTGGGGATACTCAATCTAAATCGGGTATGAAAATCCTCGAAGCTATTTGTCAAGGTGAAGAAAATCCCGAAAAACTCGCTGAATTATGCCATTATTCATGCAAAAAGCCGAAAACCGAAATCACTCAACTCCTCAAAGGTAATTGGAATGAAAATGTTCGGTTCAAAATCACAAGTTCCTACCGTATTTACTTGAAAATTCAAGAAGAAATTGCTCTGCTTGATAAACAACTCGATGAATCTTTCACTCTATTTACAAAAAATATAGATACCAATCAAAAGGCAAAGCCAAAACAATCTATTTGGAGAAACGCACCTAAAATTGACATTGAAAACTACGCCCTCAATATTTTCGGCGTCAATCTTGCCCAAATTCCGGGCATGGGCAAAGATGCCCTGCTCAATATCATTGCCGAAGTTGGGCAAGAAATCCATAAATTCCATTCAGCCAAAGCTTTTACACCCAACAATAAGTCTTCGGGTGGTAAAATACTTTCTAAAAAAACTCTCAAAAATAAATCATCTTTACCTATCACTTTCAGAATGGTTGCTAATGCCATTGGCAACATCAAAAAGCCTAATCCACTCACTAACTTTTTCCACAAAATAGCCTATCGAACTTCGAGAATTAAAGCAGTAACAGCAACTGCTCGTAAAGTGGCTGTCATAACATACAATATGATTACTAAGAGAGAGGAGTTTGAGGAAAATAAAACACAGACAAGTCCTGAAAAATTAAAAGAGAATCAAATTAAGAAAATTCAAAAAAACATCCTTAAATTTGGAATTACTACTGATGATTTAGGTATAAATCCTAATTTTATAAATACCTGATTATCAGTACCTTGGAGTTTATGCGTACATCATACGCATTAAGCAAAGGTAAATAACTGTAAATCAATCAATTAACCGCTTCGGCGGTCCGATTTAAAACCCAACCATCTCAATGCTTTTGGTTGGAAAATATCTCGCAAGTCTTTTTTACTAAAGAGCATAACTAAACAAACTGACCAATGCTTTATAAAAATACTAAACTATTAATTTTAAGTTTGATTTTAGTTCTTTCAAATTGTAAGAAGTCTGAAGTTATTGTAGAAAACTGTTGCAATTCTCTATTTGTAAATTATGAAGATTTAAATGAAAATAATAGAATTTATCTTCCTCAAGCATTTACACCTAACGGAGACGGACTAAATGATACTTACATGGTTATTGGTACGAACATTAAAGAAGGCTATTTAAAAGTAAAAAAAGGGAATAAAACATTATATGAAGCAACTTTCATTAGTAAAAATGGTGAGGTATATGGAAATTGGGATGGAATTGGAAAGAAAAATAGACTTCTTAGCGATGGGAAATATGAAATAGATGTTAACTGTATATTTAATAACGGGAAAAGTATAACACTTCATAGTCAATTTTGTTTGGTGACTAAATGTTCACCCTCCTTAAAAAAATGTATTTTGAATGACCAAATTAGTAATATAGGCTTGATAAATGATGAGAGTTTTGAATTTTTAAGTAATTGTAATTAAATATTTTTTGGTAATGGTTAATATCGGCACATAGACTTATTTTGGTTTTGAAATCAGCTAAAAAAAGATATAAAATCAGTACTTATAATAATAAAATAAGAGTAAAATTGAATATTTTTAGAATTAATAATACCATGTGCAAATATTACCTATTTTTTATTATTTTTTAGAGCTAAGTATTTGATGCAAAGTTTTGAATTGCACCAACGCAAAGCGGTGGTTAAAATAAACCACCGCTATTGACATATTACCTAAATAGTCTATAAATCCTACACCAAATCGAAACGGTCAAGATTCATAACCTTATTCCATGCGGCTACGAAATCTTTTAAAAATTTCGCTTGCGAATCTCCACAACCATAAACTTCGGCAATTGCACGTAGCTCAGTATTTGAGCCGAAGATTAAATCTACACGTGTACCCGTCCACTTCAATTCGCCAGTAGCACGATTACGTCCTTCAAAAACGTCTTGGTGAGGGGTAGTTGCCTTCCATGTTGTACTTAAATCTAATAAATTAACGAAGAAGTCGTTTGTCAATACGCCCGGGCGGTTAGTAAATACACCATGATTCGAACCATCATAATTGGCTCCTAACACACGCATACCGCCTAACAAAACTGTCATTTCGGGAGCTGTAAGTGTCATTAATTGAGCCTTATCTACCAACATTTCCTCGGCAGTTGTCATGTAGTGTTTTTTCTGATAATTACGGAAACCATCAGCCAGTGGCTCTAATACACCAAACGACTCAACATCGGTTTGGTCTTGGGAAGCATCTGTACGGCCAGGTGTAAACGGAACAATAATCTCATGACCCGCATTTTTGGCAGCTTGCTCAATAGCAGCACAACCACCCAATACGATTAAGTCGGCAATCGAAACTTTCTTAGCACCAGTTTGAATCGCATTGAACTCTTCTTGAATACTCGTTAGTGTATCAAGTACTTTGGAGAGCTGTGAAGGATTATTTACCGCCCAATACTTTTGAGGAGAAAGACGAACTCTTGCACCGTTGGCACCTCCACGTTTATCAGAGCCACGGAAAGTGGAAGCCGAAGCCCATGCTGTCGAAACCAATTCAGGGATGGTGAGTCCAGAAGCAAGGATATTCTTCTTTAATTCAGAAATATCATTTGCATCAATTAACTCGTGATTAACAGCCGGAATTGGGTCTTGCCAAATCAAATCTTCGGCTGGCACTTCTGGTCCCAAATACAAAGATTTTGGACCCATATCACGGTGAGTAAGTTTGAACCACGCACGAGCAAAAGCATCGGCAAACTCATCGGGATTCTCGAAGAAACGACGAGAGATTTTTTCATAAGCAGGGTCCATTCTCAAAGCCAAGTCGGTTGTAAACATAATGGGGGCGTGGCGTTTCGATGGGTCGTGTGCATCTGGTACGGTGTCCGCTCCCATTCCGTGTTTTGGTCTCCATTGATGAGCCCCAGCTGGACTTTTGAACAACTCCCACTCAAATCCAAATAAATTAGTAAAATAATTGTTGCTCCATTTGGTTGGAGTAGTAGTCCAAGCACCTTCCAAACCACTTGTAATTGTATGCTCTGCATTACCTTTGCCAAAAGAATTTATCCAGCCTTGACTTTGGACTTCAATATCCGCCGCCGCTGGCTCTGGCCCCACATACTGGCTTGGGTCTGCCGCACCGTGTGCTTTACCAAACGTGTGTCCACCCGCAATTAAAGCCACAGTTTCCTCATCATTCATTGCCATACGCCCAAAAGTCTCACGAATATCACGAGCCGCAGCCAAAGGGTCTGGGTTTCCGTTAGGTCCTTCTGGATTTACGTAGATGAGACCCATCTGTACCGCCGCCAAAGGATTCTCTAATTCACGGTCGCCCGAATAACGCTTATCTTCTAACCACTTACCTTCCGAACCCCAGTAGATATCTTCTTCTGGCTCCCACAAATCTACACGCCCACCGCCAAAACCAAAAGTCTTGAAACCCATTGATTCTAAGGCACAATTACCTACTAATATCATCAAATCAGCCCATGAGATTTTCTTTCCATATTTTTGTTTAATTGGCCACAATAATAAACGTGCTTTGTCAAGATTACCGTTATCGGGCCAGCTATTCAAAGGTGCAAAACGTAATGTACCTGAGCCTGCCCCACCACGGCCATCAGCAGTACGATATGTGCCTGCACTGTGCCATGCCATACGAATGAAGAATGGTCCATAATGACCGTAGTCCGCAGGCCACCAATCTTGAGAATTGGTCATCAAATCGTAGATTTCTTGTTTTAATGTAGCTAAATCAAGCGATTTGAACTCCTCGGCATAATTAAAATCTTCTCCCATTGGATTCGATAAAGAAGAATGCTGACGCAAGATGTTTAATCTCAATTGATTTGGCCACCAATCTTGGTTTCTTGTACCGCCACCAGCACTTTTGTTTACTGGTGCATTAGCTCCGTGATGAAAAGGGCATTTAGCTTCGCCGCTTGATGGATGATTTTCCATTATTGTAGTTTTAGAATATGAAAATTATAACTAATTTTTAAAAACTTGAAGCAATTAATCGCAATTGCTCCACTTTCCCTATGACACCTCTCATAAACAATATATGAAAAAAAATGTTATTTGAGGCTGGCATTACTCATAAATTGATTTCAAAATTATCAAAGCGATTTACATAAGTCAAATTGATAATTCTTATCATTATATAGATTTTACTTATAAATATGAGTGTATTTAAACTGCTCGTGCGGGATTTTGAGAAAAATAATTTTAAATCATTTAAAAAAGCTAAAAATCGGTAAGAAATCCACTGTTTTCAACCCTGAAGCCCTTATCAGTCAATTGTATGGTAGTGGCATCAAAATAAGGGTCATGGTCGAACAACACTATCCATTTATTATCCACAATCTGTTTTAGAAGACTTTCTTTTTCCATCATAGTCTGCACAGGCCGAATGTCGTAACCCATCACATAAGGTATGTGGACATGTGCCGAGGTTGGGATAGTATCTGCAACAAAAACATACGTATGACCATTATACGTAAATTTTGGCATCAACATTTTATCTGTATGTCCATCAGCAATCAAAAAATCAATTTCGTTCCCAAAATCTTCTTTGTCCACAAAATTTAAAGCTCCTGTTTCTTGCATAGGAAGTAAATTTTCTCTCAAAAAAGTGGCCTTTTCTCTCGGATTTGGGCTCATTGCAGCCTCCCAGTGTGCAGAGTGAGTCCAATACTTAGCATTCGGAAAAGTGAGTTCTAATCTACCTTTTGCTGAATTCCACTTTGTGCTTCCTCCGCAGTGGTCAAAATGTAAGTGGCTCGAAATATAATCGGTAATCTCATTTGGAGAATACCCAGCCTTCATAATTGAGTTGATTAATTCACCCTCTCCATGTCGATAATAAAAACCTTGCCATCGAGCATCTTGCTTATCCCCCATTCCGCTATCAATTAAAATAAGTTTTTTACCCGTATCTATCAAAAAACAACGCATGGCAAGACTAATAAGGTTGTTTTCATCGGCAGGAGCTTGTTTGTTCCAAATCGTTTTAGGAACAACCCCAAAC
>JALOLV010000266.1 GCA_025455785.1 Spirosomataceae bacterium
AAAAAGAAAGGTAAATGTTTTTTAGGATTTGTTTGTTTGGAGGAATGATTTTGCTCACACGCTCCATCGAAAAGATAATCTGTTCGCTCATGTTTTATGCTATAATTTATCTAAAAAAAACTTTTGAAACCAAGCAGGTACGTATTCAGTTGTAATATTGACATCTTTTCCATCAATGATTTCAGCAATCCAAATCTTTGACTCTCCAGAGTTGTCAAAAATAAAAGCTCTATTTGAAAACTTTATACCCTCAAACAATAATTCCAAGGAACGGTAATACCTTTCTTTAATTTTTTCAACTGGTACATCATGTCCACCAGCTTTGACTCTATGTTCAATACGAAGTAAATTAATTAAGGGGTCTTCGGTTGCAATAAAGTAGAGATAAGTTCGATAACCTAATTGTTGAGCTTTTTGTAGTATTTTTATTTTATCGGGCGATGACATAACTGTCTCAAAAGTAAACGAGATGCCTTCGGTCAAAAATCTATTCCTCAAAAAATCTGTTAGAATAGCACTCAAATATGAATCAAAATAGGTAAAACTAATAAACGGATGCTCGCTAAAAAAATCACTAATTTCGGTTTGAGTTATTTCAATATTAAAACTCGAAAAATCATATCTACCTTTCAATTTTACCTCTTTCTCAATTTCGTCAGGATTAAGGTAAAATCCTAAAAGATTTGATGGAATAACTGACTTAATCGTACTTTTACCCGAGCCATTTGGTCCAGCAAACATTCTAAGTCTTTGCTTCGCCATTATGATTTTATCTTAAAGCTACTTTGAGTAACTTTTATAGGTTTAGCAATTTCCTTTATTATTTTTCGAGTACCATCAGGATAAACTTCTACCAGTTTCCCATTATCGGCAATCATCACTTTATCACCAGATGCTAAAGTTTCGATATACGCCTGCTTTGTAGCATATTCTGCCATGATGGGTATCTGCTTCTCTAAAAAATCAATCTGTTTTTCGTTTAGCATAACTGATAAGTTTATTAAGCAAAATAACAACTTTTTATATTAAATGTCAAACTCGACCTGATTAATCAATTCAGTTCTCAAATTTTATAAACACAATCTCACCTAAACAATTTCTTGTCTGCCCAAAAAGTACCAAATGGCACTATCGAAGCAAGCAAGGCCAGAAAGGTTTTCTTGCCGCCCCAATTGTATTCGATTTTTGCCTGAATCACCATCAAAACGTATAGAATGAACAACAAACCATGAGCCATTCCAAAAAACTTGTTGGGTTCGGGCATATTCCAAATATATTTGAGCGGCATCGTTACAAACAAAATCACCAAGAACGAAACGCCTTCTACAAAACCAATTATCCGTAATCTCCCCAACTGGGTTTTCAATAATTCATTCATTATCCAATCATTAAAAGTTTTATAAAGTACAAATCATCTTAACAAAAGGTTTCAAAACCGAGATTCTATCGCTTATTGCAACTTTTTGATGATTAAATTGTTAGTAAAGTGTGGTTATAAAAACATTTTGTTTAACTATTCAGAAAAAATATTAAACAAAATCGAAACATTATCAAATCCACTTATGTTATATTATTGAAATTATTACTCGCTGATTTAGTTTAAGAGTGTTGCTGACAACCTTTCAGATGACTTTTAAACTTGAAGACTAAATCTCAGAAATTTCACCTATTGCGTTTGAGATTATTCATGTTGCAACAAATCATTACAAACGTCTAAATTTTTACCAAATTCATTAAAGAATGATGAATTCTAAACGAGTTGCGGTGTTCCGAAAAGAACATTTCAATGCCGCACACCGTCTGAACAATCCTAATTGGTCGGATGAGAAGAATGAGCGTGTCTATGGAAAATGTAATAATTACAATTTTCATGGTCATAACTATGACCTAATTGTGCAGGTAATTGGCGAAATCGACCCTGAATCGGGCTACGTGATTGATATGAAGGTGTTGAGCGATATGATAAAAGTGGAAGTTTTGGATAAATTCGACCACAAAAATCTTAATCTTGACACCGAAGAATTCAAAGACCTAAACCCATCGGCCGAGAATATCGCTATTGTGATTTATGACAAATTAAGAAGCAAATTAAAAGACAATTTAGACTTACGAATCAGATTATATGAAACCGAACGAAACTTTGTTGAATACCCTTTTGATTGACGAAGACACACTTGTATTTACAGATGATGAAATCGGAGATGAACATATCAGTACGTCGGTCGATACCCCGATGCGAGCTGATGCCTTTGAAATGAACGATGAAGAAAAAATCGCTCAAATCGAATACCATTTCAGACAAATAATGGAAACCTTGGGCTTGGATTTGACCGATGATTCGCTCAAAGGGACACCGAAGAGAGTAGCTAAAATGTACGTAAAAGAGATTTTTAGCGGTTTAGACCCTAAAAATATGCCCAAAATCGCTCTTTTTGAGAATAAGTATCAGTACAACGAAATGCTCGTCGAGAAAGACATCTCGTTTTACTCAAATTGCGAACACCACTTTGTACCAATCATCGGTAAGGCTCATGTGTCGTACATTGCCAATGGAAAGGTTATTGGGCTCTCTAAACTCAATCGGATTGTGCAGCATTTTGCCAAGCGTCCGCAAGTACAAGAACGCCTCACGATGCAGATTGCCAAAGAATTACAAAAGATACTCCAAACCCAAGATGTTGCCGTTATGATTGATGCCAAACACTTGTGCGTAGCATCTCGTGGCGTAAAAGACGATACATCTTCGACGATTACGAGTTTTTACGGTGGTAAATTCCAAGAAGAAGCCACTCGTGCCGAGTTCTTGAAATATATTGGATAATTAATACACCTCATCCCCAGCCCTCTACAATTAGGAGGGTTGGGTGAGGTAAACAATTTACATTTTCAAAAATCCCATCAACTGATACGATTACCATCTGAACAGGCCAATTTGCCAAAAGTGATTTATTTACTAATTCGTAAGTGCCATAAGTTACCAAGCCAAACAATGCTCCATTAATAATAGATTTGTTCATACTTCTGATTTCGTAAGCCGGATAAACACAGAAATAAAGCAGAGTAGTAATAAAAATAAGGTAGAAAACCACCGCCGCCTTTAAATCAGGGCTTGGGGCAAGCATCGCTCCTACCTGCCTCCGAATAAACTCTTTTGCAAATAGATTGATAAACGCTAAATCTAAAATGCTGTAAACGAGCAAGGTCAGTATAAAGTGAATTAGGGTCGTCATCAGTGTTAAATTTGGTAATTACTGCTAAATTTCATTAAATATTCCTAAAAAATCGGCAAAAACACAAAAACACTTAGATTCTTGCAAATCAAGTTGTATTTTTACTTTCGACACAAAATTATTTGAATCTAATCATTTATGAAAAAAGCTATTGTGGCATTTTGCACCTTACTTTTTGCCGCAGCATCGTGCGTTGATGTATTTGACCCTAAACTGAAATCTGATAAGCAAAGGCTGGTTATCGAATCGAGGATTACGACCGAATTTGACTATCAATGGGTAGATTTAACCTTCGATGCGGCCTACAACTCAACTACCAATAACTTTAGTCCAGTCGTCAAAAACGCCAAAATTTGGATAATAGATGACAAAGGCAATCGCTACGATTTTATTGACGATAGTCGAAAAGTCGCATTAGCAAAAGCTCCGTTTGGGTTCGATTATCGTTCTAAAGATAAATTCAAAGCCGAAGTCGGTCGTACTTACCAATTATTTGTCGAGACCGAAAATGGCAAAAAGTATCGTTCAAAACTCGAAAAAGTGAGGGCTGTGCCTAAGTTAAAAAAAATCTATCAAGAGTTTCGTTATCTACCCCAACAATTTGGTACTCCAATCGGAGAATTCTTAATTTTTACTGATGTTGATGATTCGCCGGAAACAAATGAATTTTATCAATGGGATGCTACTCATTGGAAAAAACTTAAATATTGCGATTTTGTAGCATCACGTGGAAACATAGACCCATTTATCTATGCCTTAGAGTGTTGCCAAGACTGTTTTGAGTTTACTATCTGTCGTGACTGCCAGCCCATTACATCAGACCAATTAACAAATGGAAAAATCATAAAAAGGCAGCTTTTGGCAAGAGTCCCTTATGATAGTCAAGACCCCTACTATTTGGCAATTCGGCAATATTCAATTTCTGAAGAAATTTTTACGTTTTGGCAAACTTTAAAGCAACAAGCAGAAAATACCGGCGGGCTTTTTGACGTTAATCCTAAAAGTATTAGGGGGAATATCGAATGTATCAGCGACCCAACCGAAGAAGCCCTTGGGTACTTTAGTGTCAGTGATGTTTCAGAATTAATTACCTATATTGATAGAAACTTAGCCTTTCCGAAGCCTTATCCTTTATATAATAATCGTGTCCAGCAGGGCTGTGTTCAATGTGTTGAAGTTGCAAATCGAACCCGAGTTAGGCCAAAGCAAATGACCGATAAATAGAAGTCTCAATAAGAATTATAAATTTTAATAGTATTATTACAATTTTTTACGATTTTTGCGATAAAATCAACATAAAATAAAATTATACGACAAATATATTTGTTTATATTTGCAGGAAACAAAAAAAACACGAATTTTACCCGTAAGTGCTTTTGACCAACAGAACAAAGTTAATCCCCTTGACTCCAAAAGCCATACATTAAACACTATGGAAGCCGTAACATTAGAAAACGAATACGCTTACATCAAAGACGGTAAGGTATTTTTGAAGGGCTATCTTGATATGCCCGACCGACAAATAGGCGAAGTTAAAAGAACCGAAGAAGAAGCGTTCCAGTATTTTGTTAACCGTTATCAGATTGCGATAAATAAGGTTAATCAACTCGAATCAGAAATTGCTGAGGCTCAAAACAAAGGCTCTTATCTGACTAAGCTCATGCAGCTCCGCAAGAGGTTGCTAAACTTTGACGGTATCGGAGATTTCATCCCTTTACTAAACAAACTCGACGAACAAGAAACCTACCTTCGTAGCTTAATCGTTGATAATCAAGCTAATAACTTGACTATCAAAAGAGACCTTATCAATGAAGCTAAAGAGGCAGTCGAAGAAATCGACTGGAAGATTGTCGCCGATAATCTCCAAGAAATCAAAACCCGTTGGATTCGTACTGGTCCGGTAGAAAAACCATTAAATGACGAACTCGAAACCGAGTTTAGAGAAATTTTGGATGGTTTCTACCAAAAACGCAAAGCATTCTACGATGAAATGAATCGTGTGATTGATGAGCGTATAGCCAAATACGAGGAGCTAACCAAAGGTGCCGAAATGCTCTTCCGCATGGGCGATTGGGAGGCATCTTTCAAGGAGTTGAAACGCCTACAAACCGAATGGAAAAATGTAGGAGACGTTCCGCCAAAGAAATTGAAGTTCTTGTTCAGACGATTCAAAAAACTGACTACAACCTACTACGAAAAATATTGCAATGCCAAAGGAATTAAGATTGTTCAGCGTGTTGACCCTCGTGTAGAGGCACAACGCAAGATGATGGAAGAAGCCGAGGCATTGGCAGCCCAAAGAGATATTTTTGCCGCCGCCGAACGTGCCAAAGTAATGCTAAACGACTGGAAAAACATCAAAGTTCCGGCCAATTTAGCCGAACGCAATGTAGCTGAGCGTTTTAGAGGTGCTTGCGATAAAATATTTGAATTGAGCTATTTGATGAAAGTCGTAACTCGTAAGGTGCCGAATTATAACTACCTTAGCGATAAGCAACAGACACTCACGAAGTTCCGTGAGATGGAAAGCATCGTGATTCGTGCCAGAGGCGAATTGAAACAACTCATCGAAAGCTACGACGGCGTTGCTCGTAACGAAGAAATGGATAAAATCATGAACTCTAACATCAATACCCAAAAACGTAAATTATTGATGAAAGAGGTGATTTTGGAAGAACTCCGCCGGGCTGCCGCAACAGCGTAATTCTTAATGAAATAATATCCGAAAGACGAATCAGCGATGGTTCGTCTTTTTAGTTTAATTCAAAATGGATTTATCTTACTACCAAATTTCGCCACTCGGTTGGGTTTTGGCTATCTTCTCGGCATTTCTCATTGGGTTTTCAAAGTCTGGGATAAGCTCTATCTCGCTGATTACGGTTTCGCTTTTGGCGTATGTATTTGGAGGTAAAAACTCTACGGGTGTATTGCTCCCGATGCTTTCGTTTGCCGATGTTTTTGCCGTAATCTATTATCATCAACACACCCAATGGAAATATCTATTCAGGCTGCTCCCGTGGATGGTCGTCGGGATTTTGCTCGGGGTATGGTTCGGAAAAGACATCAGCGATGTAGTTTTCAAGAAATCAATGGCGGTTTTGGTGCTTATTACGGCTATTTCGATGATTTGGTGGGAGCAAAATCCTAAAAGGCAGATTCCTCAAAACTGGAAGTTTGCCAGTATCATGGGGCTGGGTGCTGGGTTTTCGACAATGCTTGGCAATATGGCAGGAGCATTCTCTAATTTGTATTTTTTGGCAATGAGATTACCCAAAGAGCATTTTATTGGTACGGCAGCATGGTTATTCCTGATTATCAATGCCTTCAAGATTCCGTTTCATATCTTCGTTTGGCAAACTGTCTCGGTCAAATCATTCTCGCTAAATTTAGTTCTTTTACCATTTTTACTTATTGGCTTTTTTATCGGTATCCGAATCGTTAAAGTCTTAAAAGAAGACCGATACCGCAAAATGATAATGATTCTGACTGCCTCCGCTTCGGTTTTCTTGATTTTGACTTTATGATTTCTGCACGGTATATCCCATGCCATCGTCGGTCATCTGAAAATCAACCTCGACACCGATAAGATACATTAAATGTCTTTTATCTATCAAAACCCTCACATCTTCTACCACATAAAGCTCATCATGCTCATTGGCTTTATCGAGACCTAAAAGATAAGTTGCCGAACACGCTCCGCCTTTCAGACCGATTCGCAGAGCATAGCCTTCGGGTATTTGGGGCGAATTGAGCGTTTTTAAGATTTCGTTTCGAGCTTCTGCTGTAAATTTTACTGGAACCATTTAATCTTAATTTTGGATTTATGATTGAGGATTTCGGAACTGAATTTAGTTTTCTAATTCTTACTACCAAATCAATTTTTTGCACAAAAATAGCTAATTTTACACGCTAATTTTTAAAAACCGAATCAAAATGGAATACCTCGGAGACCTAATAAAAATATTTATACCTGCTTCGATTGTTTTATATGGAATGTACGCAGTTGCAAAAACGTTCCTCGAAAAAGGAATTGTTGAAAAAAATTTAGAACTCAAACAAAAAAATGCTGAAATCGTAATGCCAATCCGACTACAAGCCTACGAACGTATGACGATGTTTTTGGAGCGAATCACGCCAAACAACCTGCTTGTTCGTTTGAGTGGAAATGCAGTCCAAGTGCTTGATTTTCAGCAGCTTATTTTGAGAGAAATCAGAGATGAGTTCAATCATAATCTTTCGCAGCAGGTTTATATGAGCCACGAATTATGGGAGAGAATCATGAGGTCGTTACGCTGGTCAATACCGCCGCTGGAGAATTACAGCCCGACGAACCTGCCATCAATCTATCAAAAAAAATATTTGAAAAAATTATTAGCCAAAATCACCTAACAACTGCCGAAACTTTGAAGTTTTTAAAAGAAGAGATACAGGCGATTTGGTAGGCTGGCTATCTATCCCTGACAGGGTTTTGAACCCTGTCAGGGATTTTACAAACATTAAAACAAAATATGTTATACCCCAAAAATATAGAGCAAAAGTTAGGTTTCGATAAGATTCGTGAGTTGATTTCGGAGCATTGTATCAGTTCGCTTGGTCGAGCCTTCGTTGATAAAATCCGTTTTTCTGACGATTATAAATTAATTGATAAACTACTCAAACAATCGGCCGAGTTTAAGCTGATTTTACAAGTTGAGGGAGGATTTCCCGAGCAAAATTACATCGATGTAAGTGATTCATTATCAAGAGCTTCGATTGAAGGGGCATTTCTTTCAGAAGAGCAATTCTACGAGATAAAATCATCGCTCAAAACAATCTTGCAAATCATACATTTCTTCAAAACCAAAGAAGAAAATAACCTCTATCCTACTCTACAAGAATTGGTACAAGGTGTTGATGTTGAAAAGGGGATTCTTCCCGAAATCGACCGCATTATTGATGAGCGTGGACGAGTGAGAGATAACGCCTCGGCAGAGCTGATGGATATTCGCCGAAGACTAAACAGCGAACAAGCCGAACTCCGCAAAACACTCGAAAGAATACTGCGTACAGCCCGCAATAGCGGCTGGATTGGCGATGATATGTCGCTGACAATTCGTAACGGACGCATGGTGATTCCGATTTTATCCGAACACAAACGCAAACTCAAAGGCTTTGTTCATGACGAATCGGCTACTGGTCAAATGGCGTTTATCGAGCCAACCGAAGTACTCGAAGCCAACAATGAAATCAGAGAATTGGAGGCGAGAGAACGCCGAGAGATTGTGAAGATTTTGGATAGATTAACCAATTTTCTGCGTCCGCACGTTTCAAATTTAAGAAGAGCTTATCAGTTTTTAGGATTGATTGATTTTATCAGAGCCAAAGCCAAATTTGCAATCCAGATTGATGGAAATATCCCTCAATTAACTGAAAATCAAG
>JALOLV010000267.1 GCA_025455785.1 Spirosomataceae bacterium
CAAAGCCGATTTGTCGAAATGGTCAACCACCCAGCCTTCGCCACCGGGTGCGGCTCGTTTAACTTTTTGCTTGGTAGGCTCTACACCCATTTCATATTTACCATTTTTCTGCGTTAATTTCAGAACTTTGGCAGCATCGGCTTCGGCAACGTGGCTACCGCCAAATGGCCAACCCGTACCAATGGTCATGTCTATACTTAGACCCAATTTTGCGGCTTCTTGCACCGTAAAATCGAGCATTTCGAGCCATTGTGGCGAAAGGTAAGGTATGAATTTTTCTTCTTGGCCTTTGACCCCATAAATCGGTATGATGTGCATCCCGCCAAAACCTGCTTTGGCATAAGACTGAAGATTTTGGGCGATTCCTTCTTTGGTTACGGCACTGCCCATCCACCACCAATAAGCCCACGGTTTGGCAGTATTTTGGGCGAAATTTGCATGAGAAGTCAGTAAAAAGAAAAATAAAATCGTTTTTTTCATTGAAATGTCGTATAAAATAAAAGGTACAAAGAACGTAAAAACCTCTTTGTACCTGTCATTATGTGTCATGCAAAACGCTCAGTATTCTACACTAATATCAGTTTTTTCATATAATTGGCATCTGCTTCAGCAGATTTCATGCGGGTCGAACCATCGAACCGTTCTTGCTCAACTATAAAATATTCTACGCCGTTGGCTTTGGCCGTACTCAAGACTTTGGCAAAATCTATCTTGCCCATACCCAAGTCGCACGAAGCCCCCACTGGCCAGAAATCATCGGCGGGCTTTTCTTTTGCTAATACTTCTTTAAGTTTATCGTCTTTGAAATGGTCTTTGACGTGTACCAATTTGAAACGATTGCTGTATTTTTTGAGCCATTCTTCGGGGTTCTCACCAGCTTTTACGACCCAATACAAGTCTAACTCAAAATCTACCAATTTAGGGTCGGTGCCATCGAGCATCATTTGCTGTGGCGTGGTGCCATCAGTAAATTTTTTGAATTCAAAATGATGGTTATGATACCCAAATCGAAGCCCAGCCTTGTTACAGATTTCGCCTTGGCGGTTAAATCCTTCGATGGCCTTTTTCCAGTCATCTTGCGTTTTTAGTTCTCCTAAAAACGGATTTACCAAATATTTCATACCGATTGAGGCGGCATCATCTACCAACTTCGAAAATTCACCTTCTAATTTTTTATCAATCGAATACGCCGGATTGCAATGAGCTGAATACATTTTAAGGTTAATCGAATCAAGGTAAGCCTTAAAATCGGCGGGTTTCATTCCCCAAAAAATCGTCGATTTCTCAGGGGCAAAACTCTCAACGTGGCTGTAGCCATAGTCGGCAAGACTTTTCAGAACCCCTTTAGTATCTTTTGCTAAATCTTCTTTTACTGTCCAGAGCTGAATCCCGAACTCTCGGATGGATGGCTCGGCGGCTAATTTAGCCGTTGCTGTTGAGTCTGATTTTTTTTCTTCTGATTTTGAAGAAGGAGTACACGAGGCTAATTCGTTGATAACCAACGGAGTAGCTGCAAATAGGCTTGCTTTACGCAAAAAGTTTCTTCTGTCCAAATTCATGGTTTTTTGATTTTTTAGGTAATAGGGTAAACTAAATCTATGCTGAAAAAGTAAGCGAATATAATCAATTATTGGATTGGGTACTATGACAGTGATTAGTTTTTTGGAATAATTCTAATCATTTAGGTATAGTGTAATGGCAATGCGATGTGATTTTTTAATACTTCAATGGTACTTTTTACTTTTTTAGAAATGCAAATTTGTTTTATATGAAATTATTATCATATATTTGAATTGTAATTAAAATAAATAATCCTGTGGCGAATACATTGGCAACTTATCGGGTAAACAACAGGGATTACAGGGAGCGTTTAGAAAAAGCTGCCTATATCTTAAAGGCCGTATCTCACCCTGTAAGATTGGCAATCATTGACTTGCTCGAAGAAAAAGAACAACTAAATGTCAATGAAATTTGTGAAGTTTTAGAATGTGAGCAATCGTTTATTTCGCATCATTTGATAAATTTGAAGTTGAGAGGTATTTTGCAATCATCCCGCGACGGATTAAATATGTATTATGCTTTAAAAGAACGTGATGTTACAAAAATCGTTAATTGTATCGAAAATTGTGGATGTGTGATGTGAGTTTTTTTGAAGAATTATATGAATGAATCATCATATAGTTTATTTGATTGATAGATTTAGTAGAGTAAAATTTAATAATATTATAAGTGGTTAATCGGAAATAGTTAATAGTTAATCAAAATTCATAATTACCTGATTATCAGGGCTATATCAAGAATTAGCCATTAACATAATACACAAACTAATTTATATCTTGCAGTTAATAGTAAATAAATAGATTGATGGAAACTTTTGGATATTTTGGAGCATTAGCGATGGGTTTGTCGCTTGGTTTAATCGGTGGGGGTGGCTCTATACTTACTGTACCAATTTTGGTTTATTTGTTTTCGGTCGATGCCGTTTTAGCAACCGCCTATTCGCTCTTTATTGTGGGTCTTACGAGTTTGGTTGGGTCGGTGAGCCACATTTCACAAGGAAATGTTCATTGGCGAACAGCCATCGTTTTCGGGATTCCGTCAATCATAAGTGTTTATCTTACACGGCTTTTTATAGTTCCGTTGATTCCTCAAAATATCGCCCAGTTTGGCAGCTTTGCAGTAACAAAGCCCCTTCTGATGCTCATTGTATTTGCCGTTTTGATGGTTTTTGCCTCTTATTCGATGATTCGAGAGTGCAAAAACTGTAAGGAGGTTTCAGATACTCCTATAAGATATAACTATCCACTGATATTACTCGAAGGGCTCGTAGTAGGCATGATTACGGGTTTTGTGGGTGCCGGTGGTGGCTTTTTGATTATTCCAGCATTGGTATTATTGGCAAAATTGCCCATGAAAAAAGCAGTCGGAACCTCGCTCGTCATTATTGCATTCAAGTCTTTGATTGGGTTTATGGGAGATTTGAAAGGCTCAGAAACAATCAATTGGGATTTTCTGATATTTTTCTCGGCAGTGGCGGTTGTTGGCATTCTGTTAGGGAGTATTTTGTCTAAAAAGGTCAGTAACGATAAGCTCAAACCAGCATTTGGGTATTTTGTCTTGGTCATGGGGATTTATATTATTTCAAAAGAATTATTCTTTCATCATGCCTAAATCAATAACATTAGCAAAGCATTAGGCAGGCAGTTTCTAAAAATAAGTTTAAAAGACATAAAACGAGTTGTTAATAATGATAGTAGAACAAATTTATACTGGATGTTTGGCTCAGGGAGCCTATTATGTCGAATCTAAGGGCGAATGTGTGATTATTGACCCGCTTCGTGAGGTACAGCCCTATATTGAGAAAGCTGCAAAGAACGGGGCCAAAATCAAATATATTCTCGAAACCCATTTTCACGCCGATTTTGTTTCGGGGCATTTAGAGCTTTCTAAAAAAACTAACGCTCCGATTGTTTATGGCCCAATGGCCACACCGAGTTTTGAAGCGATTGTGGCTCAAGATGGACAGATTTTGGAGGTCGGCGATTTAAAAATCAAGATTTTGCATACACCGGGCCATACGATGGAATCAACCTGTTTTTTATTGATTGATGAAAACGGAAAAGAGTACAGTATTTTTACGGGCGATACGCTGTTTATCGGAGATGTTGGCCGCCCAGATTTGGCTCAGAAATCTACTCTGACAATCCAAGATTTAGCTGGATATCTGTTCGATTCTCTACGCAACAAAATCATGCCTTTGTCTGATGATTTATTGGTTTATCCAGCCCATGGTGCGGGTAGTGCTTGCGGCAAAAACATGAGCAAAGAAACCTATGATACGTTGGGCAATCAAAAGAAATTTAACTATGCCCTACGTTCCAATATGACCCGAGAAGAGTTTATCAGTGAAGTAACCGATGGTTTAGAATTGGTGCCACCGCCTTATTATTTTCCAAAAAATGTAATGATAAACAAAACCGGAGCCAAAGATTTAGATACTGTTAAGGGGCAGGTGCAGGCGTTGTCGGCGGCAGCTTTTGAAGCCGCAGCTAATGAGACCGGTGCCATCGTGATTGATACACGCCCCGCACAAACTTTTAAGAATGGGTTTATTCCGAACTCAATCAATATCGGAATTAAAGGGGATTTTGCTCCGTGGGTCGGTACTTTGATAACTGATATAGAGCAACCAATCTTAATCGTTGCCGATGCCGAAAATCTCGAAGAGGTAATTACTCGTCTTTCTCGTGTGGGTTACGACAACGTAATTGGTTATTTAGATGGCGGGTTTGAGTCTTGGGTCGAGGCTCAAAAAGAAATTGATACAATAGAATCAATCAGTGCAGAGGATTTTGCCCAAAGATTTGCCGAATCCGAAGGCAAAATTATCGTGAAAGATGTTCGTAAACCAACCGAATACATGGCCGAACACGTGGACGAAGCAATGAATATTCCTTTGGCCAATTTGAGCAATAATATGGTCGAATTCTCGAAAGATGCAACCAATTATATTCATTGTGCTGGTGGGTATCGCTCTATGATTGCTTGTTCTATTCTCAAATCTCGTGGTTTTGAAAATATCGTTGATGTCGCAGGTGGTTTTGCCGCTATCTCCAAAACTGATGTACCCAAAACCGATTTTGTTTGTCAGTCAAAAATGAAGTAATAGTAATAGAATAGGGTTTGATGGTTAATCAGGAGGTTTGATATTTAGCCTCCTGATTCTTAAATTTT
>JALOLV010000268.1 GCA_025455785.1 Spirosomataceae bacterium
ACCTGCCTTTGTATCACGAATGATTCAAAACTTCTACTGATAACAGTTGATGGTAGAAGTAACCAAGCCTACGGTATGAATCTACATGAATTGACCTTCTTGACACAAAAACTTAACTGTAAAAATGCAATTAACCTTGATGGGGGCGGTTCTACAACTATGTACATTGCAGAGCAACCATTTAATGGAGTTGTCAATTATCCAAGCGATAATAAGTTATTCGACCATGAGGGCGAACGCTCGGTAAGTAATATCATTTACATCAAGAAGAAATAAGTATCAAACCAAATTGTTTTTAATTGCATAAGCCACCAAACCTGCTGTGTTTTTAACACCGAGTTTTTCCATCATCCGTAGGCGATGCCCTTCGACAGTACGTGGACTCAAACAAACTATATCACCGATTTCGGTTGTAGTGAGGCCATCGCAGATTAATTTCAAAACCTGAATCTCACGGTCAGATAAATCCGTTTTGTAGTTAAATAGTTTATTATCTTGTTGAGTTTTGCGAGTCATTTTACGAAGCATCACCTTGCTCACAAAATCACTGAAGTAGTGGTCGGTTTCGATAACTTTTTTAATGGCCTTCTCTACCTCATCGGGGTCGGTGTCTTTCAAAAGATAGCCATTAGCCCCAATTTCCATCAAATGCAGCACAAATTGGTCTTCGTCGTGCATCGACAAAATAATGATTTTAATTTCGGGGTACTTTTCTCGAAGAATCTCGGTGGTTTTAATACCATCTAACTCTGGCATTTGTAAATCAAGCAAAACCAAATCTATGGTTTGCTGAACAAGTTTATCCAAAAACTCCCGACCATTTGTGGCATCAAGTACAACTTCAAAATCAGCGACTTGATTCAAAATAGAAATCATTCCCTTGCGGAATAAACTATGGTCGTCAACAACTGCGAGTCTAATCGTACTCATAATAATGGTCTTGGGTTTGTTTTACTCAATTATGACAGAATCGTAAAACGTCTTCTAATTAAAAGGTATTTTGATAGTTGTTGTGGTGCCTTTGCCAATGACAGATTTAATTTCATGCCAACCGTCAACAACACTCAGCCGGCTCTCGATATTTCGTAAACCTAAACCCATTTTTGGGTCATGAAGCGTTCGCTCAACATCGAAGCCCTTTCCGTTGTCTGCAAAGGTAAATATAAGTTTTTGTTCTTGTACCGATAACACCAAGGTTATTTCGGTAGCCTCGGCGTGTTTTAAGGCATTATTGCTCAATTCTTGGGCAACCCGATAAACAGTTAATTCAATTTTCTTATCAAAACGGTGGTCTTCATCAAAACCATCATATTTAAAAAAGAATTCAACCCCAGATGCAACGTGTATCTTCTGAATGAATTCGTCTATCGCTGTTACGAGTCCAAATTCTTCGAGGGTACTCGGTACTAATTCTTTTGATATTCTTCTAACTTGACTGATGGATTCTTCGAGCAGTTCTTTAGTCTGAATAGCAAGCGTATTGAGGTCTATTGTGTCTGCTTTTTTTATAAGTTGGTTTAGGCTCATTTTGGTAGCCGAAAGCATTGCCCCGACTTCATCGTGGAGGTCTTTGGCGATTCGGCGACGTTCTACTTCTTGTACTTGAAGTGAGGTTTCGAGCAGTTGGCGTTGCATTTCAGCTTGAAGTTCTTGCATGGCAATTTTTTGTTGTGCTTGTTTTTGTTTGTAATATACGACAAATGCAATACTGAATGAAATCAATACCAATAGAGCAAGAGAACCCGTAAATATGAGTTGAAGGTCATTTGACATTACTTTTATTCAGATATTTGCTATACCAAAATGTCAAAATTATGGCTATGTTAAACAAAAAACTCAGGAAAACGTGGATATTCCACGATACTTTAGCGGTATTTTTTTCTGCCCCAATCAAAAAAATATACATCAGAAGCGTACCTCCGCTGTAAAAGAGCATCCCTGTACTCATCCAAAAATAAGGAAAACGAGTAATATCTTCGATTTTAAGGTCTTGAAGACTCTCATAAAAGTAACTCAGTACAATAACGATGATAAAAAGATTTGATGTAGAATAAGAATATTTGTTGAATCTTACCGTATCTAAATCTAAAGTACCATAATTAAAATCTAAGACTACAAAAAATGAGAAAACTAAAGTCAATAACAAACAAAGCAGCTTCCACTTTTTATTTCTCAACAACTTAAAGTAAATCAAAAAGATAATAAATGTTCCGATTACGTTGTGAAGGTTATAAAAAATGAGGTTATTAAACGATAACATTCCTAAATAATACAAAATGTCAGCAGTAACACCCGTAATATTCTTCAAAAAAGTAACAACAATGTAAGAAGCGAGTATCATCAACTCTGATGAAAGATATTTTTTTCTGTAAAGCATCATACCCATCGGCAGAATGATACTTGCTTCTACAAATGTTCCGAGAAAATCGACCCAACTCATAAATTCAATTTAGAAGGTCTAATTATCTCCAAATGGTGGATGTGGATTGCCAAGTCCAGCACCATCTCCGTCTGGTGTATCTTTAAATGAGGTTGCGTCAAATTCAATATCTTTCCCTTTTTCGTCCACGATAGTTATGAAAAAACGAACCCTCTGCTCCCATCCATCAATTTTGTTCGATGAAATCTGCGTATGCTTTTCGTCGCGTGTATCTTCATAAGCAAGACCCAAGTAAATTCTGAATCCAGCAGCTTTTTTTGCTTTTGCAGTAGTAAGTAGTTTTTCAATTACCTCAACCCCAAAAAACTCACCTTTTCTTACTTGTCCATTAACCACAAATTTAGAACTGAGACTATCTTCATTCTTTGTATTGTCAACTCTAACTTCGCACTTAAAATTATTAACAAAATCTTTTAATGCAGCAAGTGGAATATGCTCTCCAACGGATGAGCTGAGCGGTCTTTTTGATGTTTTAATAATCATGGTTTTTGAAATTTTTAATGTGAGAGATTAATTTTAACATAAATTTATAAAAAAAACGAATCTATATAAATAAAGTAAAAGCCAATCCTATTTATAAACTACTCATTAACAAGCACTTACAAAACAGAATACGTAAAAACCCCTAATGATTTAAGCATAAATACGTTGTGTTTTTTTTGCATAAAAAAACCGTTGGAGTAGCACCCAACGGCTCTTTCAACTTGAACGGAATCGTACTGCAAAAAACGTTAATCGTTACTCCAAGAACTATTATATTTTTTTTACATTGACTGCATTCAAACCTTTGCGTCCATCCACAACTTCGTACTCTACACGGTCATTTTCACGGATTTTACGGCCACCAAGACCGGTTACATGTACAAAAACTTCTTGGCTCGACTCATCGTCAATGATAAAGCCAAAACCCTTTGATTCGTTAAAGAATTTAACTGTGCCTGTTTGCATTGAAATAATAAGAAAGAATAAGAAATAGAACAATTGGTATGCAATATACAGATAAATCTGAATTTTCCAAATATCTGCACAAAATAATTATTGCACAAAACCAATAAGAAATTGTACAAAAATCAAAACAATCGAATTATTTTTTTGTTAAGTACTTGATTATTCATTAAATTAATCTTAATTTCGTTTGCTTTTTTTAAAAGTCGTAATCCAAAGTTTGTAAAACGTAATTCAACAAATGGAAAAAATCAGATACGTTGTCGAAGGACAGCTATTCGGGGTTTGTGCAAAAATGGGCGAAAAACTCAATTTTTCAGCGAGTAGTATTCGTCTGTATTTCATCTATGCCTCGTTCTTTACGTTTGGTTCACCAATCGTTCTCTACCTGATTTTGGTATTTTGGATGGAGATTAGGGTTCATTTGAGACGCCACCAGAATCCGAGTGTTTGGGAATTTTAATTTACATTTGTTAGCCCCTTTCATAAGCAAACTTCCATTTATCTTCTGGGCAATTATGAGAAAACCCCTCAATTTTTATTGAGATAAATACTTTTTGTCATAAATTGCGGCAAAACAACCGAAAGTTTATCGAATGTTAGAAGAATACAAACAGCAAACCAAATGTTTGGTAGCATTAGACTCTATCATATTTGGATTTGATGGCGAAGAACTCAAGCTTTTACTGGTTAAAAGAGGAATCGAACCCGACCGTGATACTTGGTCGCTTATGGGCGGTTGGCTAAAATCGAATGAAAGTCTCGACGAGGCCGCAAATAGGATTTTGCTCGAATTAACTGGACTTGAGGGTGTGTTTCTCGAACAATTGAGTGCATTTGGAGACCCTAATCGGGATTCGGTCGAAAGAACCGTAGCGGTGGCATATTATGCCTTGGTCAATGTGGCCGATTATGAAAAGAAGATTTCGGATAAATTTCATGCCAAGTGGTTTTCGATGCACGAACTTCCGGAATTGCTCTTTGACCATGCCGAAATGGTCAAGTTGGCGATTGAAAGATTAAGATATAAAGCGGCTTTTCATCCTGTTGGATTTGAATTAATGCCAGATAAATTCACGATTCCACAACTCCAAACACTCTACGAAGCAATCTATGGTAGTAAATTCGATAAAAGGAATTTCAGTCGTAAAATCCTATCGACTAATCTTTTGGTAAAACTCAAAGAAAAACAAAAAGGGTTTTCTAAAAAAGGAGCATTTTTGTACCAATTAGACAAATCAAAATATAATTTAAGTAACTAAACGAAATTGATTTTATATTTTTGATTAAACCCGACAAACATTTGTCGAATTTGTTCTTTGAGATTTTGTAAAGATAAGAAAGCGT
>JALOLV010000269.1 GCA_025455785.1 Spirosomataceae bacterium
GAGGGATAATGCTAATGATTTTTTGACTGAATTTGACCACGAACTCCGAAGAGTTTTGGTGCATGGATTGCTGCATTTATGCGGTTATTTAGACGAAACTGATGACGAAGAGGCCGAAATGCGTGCCAAAGAAAATGAGTATTTAAGCAAATATATCAACTAAAGCCTGACTGGCGTCAGGCCTAAAGCAAGAATTAGTGCCACAGATTTTAAGAAATACCCAATTAATAAAGCAAAAAGCTGTCGAATTAGGCTTTGACGCTTGTGGTATTTCTAAAGCCAATTTTCTTGAAGAAGAAGCTCCGAGACTCGAAAAATGGCTCAATCTCAACATGCACGGCGAAATGGGCTATATGGCCAATCATTTCGATAAGAGGCTCGACCCTCGGAAGTTGGTTGATGGGGCAAAATCTGTCATTTCGGTCCTGCTCAATTATTATCCCGAAGAAAAACTCCCTGAAAGCACCGAAGACATCAAAATCTCGAAATATGCCTACGGAACCGATTATCACTATGTCTTGAAAGATAAACTAAAAGATTTGATGGAGTTTATTGACGAAGAAATCGGTGAAGTAAATGGAAGAATCTTTGTGGATTCTGCTCCGGTTATGGATAAGGTTTGGGCAAAGAAAAGCGGAATCGGTTGGATTGGCAAACATACAAATCTGATTAATCGGAATATCGGAAGTTTTTTTTTTATCGGTGAAATCATCTGCGATTTAGAACTCGAACCCGACGTTTCTATCAAAGATTATTGCGGAACTTGCACTCGCTGTATTGATGCTTGCCCAACCGATGCAATCGTAGAGCCGTATGTGGTAGATGGCTCAAAATGTATCAGTTATTTCACGATTGAATTAAAAGATGCTATCCCCGTTGAAGTTAAGGGCAAGTTTGAAAACTGGGCTTTTGGCTGCGATATTTGTCAAGATGTTTGTCCGTGGAACTCATTCGCTAAACCACACAAAACACCAGCATTTGAACCGCATCCTAAACTTAAAGAATTTACAAATAACGACTGGGAAGAGATAACCGAAGAGGTTTTTCGAGAGATTTTTAGACGAAGTGCCGTTAAACGAACCAAGCTCGAAGGTCTCAAAAGAAATATCAAGTTTATTTTGGATTACTAATCATTCCGTTAATCACCATTTTTTTCGTTTAGTGTACAATATTTGTAAAATTAGGATAAAATAATACCTATCATTGTGGCACAATAACTGCTGAAATTGTATTTGAATTGAAATGCTTCATCCCAAGAAAATATTGGTTATCGATGACGACCCTGTGTGGGGTTTGTTTACCGAATCAATTATTGTAGAATCAAACTACAACTTTGTTGGTCTGGCCAGTACGATTGATGAAGCTCAAAAGTTGATAAGTAAGCTAAAACCTGATGTTGTTGTGGCGGATGTAATGGTAGATTCGGTCTCAATCATTCCGATTCTGAATCAACCTCAATACAATAACCTTTACGTAGTCTTTATGACAAGTTTTACCGATTCAAAACTCTTTGAAGACTCTAAACTACACCCAAAAAGTACCTACATCATCAAACCATTCCACAAATTAAGTCTTGTTGCCGCAATAGACCTGCTATTATCAAAAGTCATTCAGCAAGAGAGAGCCAATGATAAATACATAACTTTGCAAGAAGCCCAAATCAAAAGGCTAAATATTGAAAAAATTGCAATCATTAAGGCTGAGGGTAACTACTGTATGATAACCACCACCGAAAATAAAAAATTTGTAAGGAAAATATCCCTCAAAAAAATGATGGAACTCCTCGATTCTCGGTTTATGGTTGTCTATCGTGGATTTGCCGTAAATACAAATCATATAAGCAAAATCGACTTTTCGAGTCAAAAGATATTGATTGGAAATCAAGAAGTACCCATCGGACGAGAATACAAAGACGAAGTCGCAAAACTTTCGGGGTTAATTCAAATCTAAAATCAAATTCTCATGCCGACTAAGTTCATAATTCCAGAGATTCAATAAAAACTTTCTTCAAAATTAAAGCTGCCGAATCCGAATATAATAAATTTATACTCGATACAGTGAATCAAAAGATAAACCTATGAGAAAGTTATTTCAAACACTACTTATAATGAGTATTGTCGCTTCGATTACTCATGCACAAAAACCAATTCTGAATATCTTAAAAGAAAATCAAAATAGTGAGTTCAAAGAAGGAATCCTCCTCGTCTTAAATAAAAAATATGATTCGGCTCAAGGCTATTTCAAAAAAGAATTGCTGAATCAAAACCTTAAATCTGAGCAGAAAGATTTTATAAATCTTTGTATCGGAGCCGCTCATCATCTGAATGGCGATATGGAAGATGCCATACAATTTCTCAAAAAAGTCAGCAAAAATTACAAATATTCATGCTCGACTAATCTGCTAATCGGAAAAAATTACCAAAACCTTGGCAAAATGGATAGTGTCAATAAATATGCTGATTTATCCATAAAAAATTGCCCTGATTTTTCGCAAGGATATTCACTCAAAAAAGAATACTATCAACTCACCTATCAATTCGATAAAGCATTGGTTTATGCCCACAAAAGTTTGAAACTTGATGAAGAATCTAAAGATGATGTTCAGATTTCGGGTTCGCTCTGCGACATTGGCAATGTCTGGATTGGATTAAATGATTACAAAAAAGCACTCAGTTATTTTAATCAGTCGCTTGAGCTTCATCAAAAAAAGGGGTTTAGCGATAATTTATTTCTTACTTACATAGGCATCATTGATAGCTACCGTGAAATGGGCGATTTGCCCAAAAGTTTAGAATTCATCGCCAAAGCCGAAAACCTATTTCATACCGTACCTCAACACAAAGCCGGTGAGATAATTCTCAGAAAGGGTTTTACTTTCAGCCTAATGGGTAAAAACAATAAGGCCATAAATACCTACAAATACGCCCTCAAAATCTTTGAAAAAGCTCAAAAACAGGCATTTATAGCCAATACGTATATACTATTAGGTAGGCTACAATTTGAAACAAAAGATTATGTAAATGCCGAAAAGAATCTTTTGAAAGGCAAAGAAGTCGCTGAAAGTAATCACATTGCTGGAATGCAGCAAAATGCCATTGGGCTGCTTTATGACCTTTACGAACAAAAGCAAGATTACAAAAATGCTTTTGATTATTTGAAACGATTTAAAGCTTTAGAAGACAGTAGCTTTACGATTGAAAAAGAAAATCAAATAACGGAGTTATCGACTAAATACGAAACCGAAAAAAAGGAAGCACAAAACAAACTGCTATCGGCCGAGGTCAAATCGGCACAATTCAAACAAAGATTATACCTTATTATTGGAGCAATATTAGCTTTTTTCTTGGTAATTGTAGTCGTGCTGGGACTAAGATTAAAAAAATTGAACGCAAAACTCAATGATTCTTTGGTCGAAATCAGGAAGTATAGCGAAACAATCGAAAAAATGTTTACTATCATCTCGCACGATATTCGTAGTCCACTCAATACATACCAGCGTTATGCCGAAATTGTGGGGTATTTGGTTCGCAACAAGCAGTTTGACCGATTAGATAAAACACTTTCACAAATTGACGAATTAGGGCTTCATCTATCGACTTTATTGAATAATCTGTTACAATGGAGTATTAGCCAACAAAAAAAAGAGAGTATATCACTCAAAGAGGTAAATGTCAAAACTTTTTTTGAGTCATTAATGCCCATTTATCGTGAAATGTCTAAGTTGAAGTCTATCACACTCATAGAAGAACACGCCGAGCAAATCATCACAACCGACCCAAACTCTTTTGGATTAATTGTTAGAAATTTACTCGATAACGCTTTGAAATATACTCCCGAAGGCGAAAAAGTATCACTCCAAACATTTGTCGAGCAAAATAATTTGGTTTTTCAAATCAAGAATAAGAGTTTCAAAATGGATAAGGTACAAGTCAATAAAATAAAGGAGCTTTTTGGCGGAATAAAAGAATACTCTTTTGGCGAAGATGGCTTGGGCGTTGGGCTGATTTTGATAAATCAATTCGCAAAAAAAATTAAATCAACGATTTTATTTGAACAAAATCCGGATGGATTAACAACATTTAAAGTGAGCCTACCATTAGCAAATTGAAAAAGACACCCGACAAAGTCGAGTGTCTTTAATGGACAATAACTGCTTTGCTTTCCTATACTAATCCGCAGCAAAAGTGCTTTGGGAGATTAGTTTTTACTTTTTGAATTGCTGAATAACACTGCCAATATCCACAATTTATTTGACCGTTTGCCCTACATTGGTGATTAGCAACTTTTTTTGTCCACTAATTTTAATAGGACTCTCGCTTTAGCTATTTTTGTCCAATCGGAACTCAATATCGGTAGAAAAAATCTAAGTCTCATTGATTTTAAGTCCCTTTAGGGACTTTTTTCGAGGAAAATCGTTCCTATTTCTACCGACATTTTATACATACGTGATATTTTCTTTATTGAGCGAAAGTCCTATTTAAAGTGAGCCATTATTCTTTTTTGATATATTTGTAAAATTCGAGCATTAAACCGCTTTATCAAAAATAATAGGATATTCAACCCATCAAATCAATGAAAAATTACCTCTACACTTTGTCAATTATAGTGGCAGCAAGCATTGCTTATTTTTTCCCAGAATACTTTATTCAAATCGGTGATTTCAAACTCTCCAATCTTATTCTTCCACTCCTTCAAATAATTATGTTTGGCATGGGAACAACCATGAGCTAT
>JALOLV010000270.1 GCA_025455785.1 Spirosomataceae bacterium
GAAGATTTCGACAAAAATGCCAGTAACGGACTTGGTTTTAGAAGTATGTCGAATCCAAATCAGTTCTCTGACCCCGATACTTATGGTGGTTCATTCTGGATTAATCCAAACTGTACACCTGCTCAAAGCAATGATTATTGTGGAGTTCATACTAACAGTGGTGTCTTAAATTACTTCTTTTATTTATTGGTGAATGGCGGAAGCGGTACAAATGATGTAGGAAATGCTTTTAACGTAACAGGAATTGGTATCATTGATGCGGCCAAAATCATGTACCGAATGGAAACGGTTTATATGACATCTACAACTAATTATGCTGGAGCCAGAACCGGAGCTATTCAGGCTGCTACAGATTTGTTTGGTGCTGGTTCTCAACAAGTCATATCTACTACGAATGCTTTTTATGCTGTAAATGTTGGTACGGCGTATCCAAGTGCAAGAATAGCGACATTGGCAGAACCTACAAATCTTGAAAGTTTTGATGTAAGCGAAAATACTTTCTCAGCGACTTGGAAAGGTGTTAATGGAGCAAGCGAGTATGATGTTGAGCTTTGGGATGGTTCGGAATGGCAAATTTACGCCACAACAAAATCAACTTTAATAAATATTAATGGTTTAGAAAAAGGTCAGCAACATGCTTGGAGAGTAATTGCAAAAGATACAAAAGGCAATTTCTCAGATAGTAAGTCTTCTCTGGTTAATTTGCTTAAAAATTCAGAGGAAGGTATTGCTTCAATGAAGTTTTATCCAAACCCAAGCAAAGAAGTAGTTCAGTTGTCTTACAAATCGGCTAAAGAAGCCAACGTAGTTGTTCAAATAATTGACCTATCAGGAAGAACTTACATTCAAAAAATCACAAAAGTGAATTCTGGAGAAAATCAATTAGAGTATAACATCAACAGTTTGTCAAAAGGACAATATATTCTGAAAGTATTAGACAATAGCGATGTTACAAAACCTAAGCAGTTCACAAAGGCCTTGGTCATCGAAGATTAAACTTATATCTACAATCAATATTTGTAAGCTCATCCAGATTGGATGAGCTTATTTTTTGGTTTTAATCAAATAATAGCTAAAAACTATACCTTTTTTGCAAAATTTAGAAAATTCCTATTTTAATTTGGACGTAGTTTTGTAGTTTTGGAGATTCTTTCGATTCGGAAGTAATTGACAGCCCATTTCACATTTATAAAATTCAAATCAACAATAAAAAATGGCAGTATTTGACTTAGATATGATTAAGCAGGTCTATGCTCGTATGCCAGAACGAGTAGAGGCAGCACGCAAATTATTGGGTCGCCCAATGACACTTTCTGAAAAAATCTTGTATTCGCACCTTTGGGAAGGTACGGCTACAAGTGCTAAAGAGCGTGGTAAAGATTACGTAGATTTTGCTCCTGACCGTGTAGCAATGCAAGATGCAACTGCACAGATGGCTTTGTTGCAATTTATGACAACGGGGCGTCCGAAGGTGGCAGTTCCTTCTACAGTTCACTGCGACCACCTCATTCAGGCAAAAGTTGGTGCTGCTGAGGACTTAAAAGTTGCCAACGAAAAAAACAAAGAAGTTTACGATTTTCTTTCTTCTGTTTCAAATAAATACGGTATTGGTTTCTGGAAAGCTGGTGCAGGTATTATTCACCAAGTAGTAATCGAAAACTACGCTTTTCCGGGTGGTATGATGATTGGAACTGACTCTCACACACCCAATGCAGGTGGTTTGGGAATGGTTGCAATTGGTGTTGGTGGTGCCGATGCTTGCGATGTTATGTCGGGCTTGGCATGGGAACTAAAAATGCCAAAATTAATCGGTGTTAAGTTATCTGGTAAACTAAAAGGATGGGCTTCTGCAAAAGACGTTATCTTGAAAGTGGCAGGTTTGCTAACCGTTAAAGGAGGTACTGGATACATCGTAGAATATTTCGGTAAAGGTGCCGATAGCCTTTCGGCCACTGGTAAAGGTACAATCTGTAATATGGGTGCCGAAATCGGAGCCACAACTTCGTTGTTTGGATACGACCGTAAAATGGCTGCTTACTTAAAAGCAACTGGTCGTGCAAGGGTTGCTTCTTTGGCAAATGGTATCAAAGATTATCTCCGTCCAGACCAAGAATGTATTGATAATCCAGAAGCATATTACGACCAAGTTATCGAAATTAACCTTTCGAGACTTGAGCCACACATCAATGGGCCTTTCACTCCAGATTTGGCTTGGCCGCTTTCTAAATTTGCTAAAGCAGTAAAGAAAAACAAATGGCCAGAAAGATTGGATGTAGGCTTGATTGGCTCATGTACAAACTCTTCTTATGAAGATATGACCCGTGCGGCATCTATCGCAGCACAAGCAGCAGCCAAAGGTGTAACAGCAAAATCAGAATTCACAATCACACCGGGCTCTGAACAAGTACGTTACACAGCTGAGCGTGACGGTATCTTAGCTACTTTTGGTAAAATCGGTGGTGTTGTTTTAGCAAATGCTTGTGGACCTTGTATTGGTCAATGGGCAAGACACGGAGCTGAAAAAGGTGAGAAAAACTCAATCATCACTTCATTCAACCGTAACTTTGCGAAACGTGCTGATGGCAACCCAAATACACACGCATTCGTAGCGTCACCAGAAATCGTAACAGCTTTTGCAATTGCAGGTAGTTTGACATTTAATCCTGCAAAAGATACACTCACCAATGATAAAGGTGAACAAGTAAAACTTGAGCAACCACTTGGCGTAGAATTACCTAAATTGGGCTTTGACGTGAAAGATGCGGGCTTCCAAAAACCTAAAAAAGATGGTAGCAAAGTAAAAGTTGCTGTGAGTCCAAAATCTGACCGTTTGCAATTGCTTGAGCCATTCAAAGCTTGGGAAGGAACAGATTTAACTGGCTTAAAACTCTTGATTAAAGCAAAAGGTAAGTGTACTACCGACCATATTTCAATGGCCGGCCCGTGGTTGAAGTACCGTGGACACTTGGATAATATCTCAAATAACCTTTTGATTGGGGCTATTAACTTTGTAAACGGACAGGCCAATAGTGTTAAAAACCAATTGACTGGTCAATACGGTGAAGTTCCTGCAACGCAGCGTGCTTATAAAGCGGCTGGAATCGGCTCAATTGTAGTTGGCGACGAAAACTATGGTGAAGGCTCTTCTCGTGAACATGCCGCCATGGAGCCACGACACTTGGGAGTTCGTGCAATTGTGGTTAAGTCATTTGCCCGTATCCACGAAACAAACCTTAAAAAACAAGGTATGTTGGCTTTGACTTTTGCAAATCCTGCCGATTACGATTTGATTAAAGAGGATGATACATTTGATATAATTGGTCTTACTTCTTTTGCCGAAGGTAAACAACTAACATTGGTTGCAAATCATAAAGATGGCTCAAAAGATTCGATTCAATTGAATCATACTTATAACTCAGCTCAAATCGAGTGGTTTAAGGCTGGTTCGGCATTGAATCTTATAGCTAAAGAAGTGTAGTCTTACATATTTGTAATATTTGAAAAGCGGTTTGGGATATCTCAAATCGCTTTTTATTTATTAAGACCACTCAGTAAATTTTGGGGAAGATAATTAACCAAACAATTGCTGTTTGAGGAGTATGGTACTAAATTTAGTTGTTAAAAAATTTACAACTTGAATGCACCATGAAAAAACTAATTTTTGCCGTACTAATTTCCTCATTTGTATTAAATGGGTGTAAAAAAGAAGAGACCGTTTCAGTAAATAATTGTGAGGCTTCGTCGAAGCAATTTACTGATGCCGCTAATGCTTGGATTTCAGATTTCAATAACAAAACCAAGTGCCAAGCTTATATTGATGCTGCAAAAAAATTAATTAACACTTGTCCTACTATTTCAGCCGCAGATAAAAAGGCGGCAAATGATGCCATCAATCAAACAAAGTGTAACTAAAAAAAGCCCCTTTGCAGGGGCTTTTAGTCTATTTTTTAGGTTTCGGATTAATAAAGACCGATAGCCTTTTACCTTCGAGTTTCAATTCAGATTCTGGCTTGCCATATTCTTCCAAGTCTTTGATAAACTTATTAAGCAACTCAAAACCCTGATTTTTAAATACAATCTGACGACCTACAAACTGCACAAATGCCTTAACTTTTGCATTATCTTTCAAGAAGTTTTGGGCATGCTTTAGCTTAAAGTTATAATCGTGTTCATCAGTTTGTGGGCCGAAACGAATCTCTTTAACTACTGTTTTAGCAGCATTTTGTTTCATTTCTTTCTTTTTCTTCTTCTGCTCGTACTTGAATTTTGAGTAATCAACAACTCGACAAACGGGCGGGTTGGCAGTTGGTACAATTTCAACCAAGTCTAAGCCAAGTTCTTCGGCCATCGCAAGAGCTTTTGAGGTCTCAAAAATACCTTGCTCTACATTTTCGCCAACAAGGCGAACTTGTGGTACACGAATTCTACCATTGATACGGTGTTCGTCTTCTTGTTGTCTCGGATTCCTAAAATTTTTGTTGAAAGGAGGTTTGTTATTCATTAAAAAATGTTTACGATTTCTATTTTACTTTGGTTCTAACAAAAATTAGAATAAAAATATTGCACCAAATTAATAAAAACTTGCAAAATCAAAAATTATATTCCCAAAAAGATACTCAATTTTTATTTTATGCAATGATTTCATTAAAATATGGTACAAAATCAAATCAATTATTACCCAAATTGGGGAATATTTTTGTAAATCTCAGTTTTTGCATACTT
>JALOLV010000271.1 GCA_025455785.1 Spirosomataceae bacterium
CCGAGTTCGAGCATACGGGAGTTTCGGGTTGCTTGAATCAACAGTGTGATGTACCGCAAGATGTTTTCGTCAATGATAACTTTCCGAACAATTTGTCTTAATTCCTGCAAAACAGCAATATCGAGAATGGGCTTGACCGAATTCATCACATCAACTTGGCGGTCGTAATTAAATTTTTTAAGCATCAATAACTCTTCTTCCAGCGTCGGATACCCAACATTGACTTTAAACAAAAAGCGGTCGAGTTGTGCCTCTGGCAATCGGTATGTTCCTTCTTGTTCGATTGGGTTTTGGGTGGCTAATACAATAAATGGTGTTTCCATCGGGTAAGTCTTTCCATCAATCGTAATTTGGCGTTCTTCCATTAACTCAAACAAAGCTGCTTGGGTCTTGGCTGGGGCTCGGTTTATCTCATCAACCAAAACGATATTCCCGAAGACTGGACCCGGTTTGTACTCAAAATCTAAGGTTTTGGGATTAAAAATCGAAGTACCGAGTACATCCGATGGCATTAAATCTGGTGTAAACTGGATTCTTTTAAACGAAAGATTCAACACTTTACCCATGATTTTTGTCAGCATCGTTTTAGCAACCCCCGGCACACCTTCGACCAAAACGTGTCCGTCGCTTAGCAAGCCAATCAAAATGAGGTCAATGACATCTTCTTGCCCAAAAACAATTTGTGTAATTTGCAAACGTATATCATCAACAGCCTGCGTAACCGCCGAAAGGTCTATCCTATTTTCAAATATTTGGTCTTGATTTTCCATTAAAGTATGAAATATTATTTGTTGTCTTTATGCTAAATTTTGTTCTTGTTTATAAAAAGCATTTATCTTTTGGTAAAGGCTTATAAGTACCTGTTTATCAATCTCTTCGGATGATTTTACAAAATTTATATCTCCAAAAATCGCCTTGATTGTCTCGATATTATGCCCTGTTTTTTGACTAATTTTATGCAAATCGCCTTCTGTAAATTCTTTGGCGTTGATATGAAAATGAACCATCAGATATTCAAAAAACTGCCCAATTATTTTATCTCCAATTGATTTATGATTTTGTTGTTGCCAATACAATCCACTCACAACATTAATATATTCTTCGCTGTTATTTTTTAAAGATTTCTGGATTGGAACCGCCTTTTGAATCCGACGGAGATATATCAAAATAAATAGCGAAATACCCACCAAAAATGTATAAAAAGCCCATTTCAGAGGCGGATTTTCCATGATGACTTTCAGAACTTCATTCCTATCTCTCTCAAAAGGGTTTCTTTTTTTCTTGATGGTTCGATAGTATTCATCCCACAAAACATGGCTGCTTCTCAATTCAATTTTTTGAGCAATTTTATTAAAAAGTGCATAATTATTTTTGTGTAATAAGAAATAGTTACTCATCAAAATCGGATTATTACATACAAATATTTTACCTTCTCCACAAGTCGCTTCAAGCATCTGAATCTGATTAAAATCATCAGTAATAAGAGTATCAATCTTTGAAACAGCGTTATTGCTCAATAAATAAACCGAATCTATCGTCATGCGAGCAGGTAAATGCCCCGGAAAACCAAATTGGGTAATCGTATCGTTTTCAATCCAATTTATTTTCCAACGTGTATCTGATAAAACTGGAGGAAAACGCGGATAATATTCTTCATTTCGTGGAGTAAAATACAGCGAATCCAGAAATTCCTCCGAAATCTCGTAGGCCGAAATAAAAACGGTATTGCCATAACTCGCAAAGTTTTTTAATTCATTGATGTCGCTGCTATTTGGGTAAAAATAGGGCGATACTACCATGTAAACGTTATTGTTGGTATCAAAACTATCAAACCCAAGTTCTGAAATCGGGCTATAGGTTTCTCTGAAACCATCGCCGGCATAAACTTTGATTTCATCATAAAAAAACTTAGTATCGTATGGCTTGAAAGAGTTCGAGCTAACACTGAATGTTTTATCAAATTTCTTTTTGGGTTTGGAATCATTGGTTCCAAACACCCATACCAAAAGAGCCACAATTACAACCAATAAGGCTCCAAATATCAGAATCCTCGATTTCATGCTTTTCTGTAAATAAACTCCTTAAAAGTATTTTCTATTCTGACAAAAATGGGTTCCGAAACCTCAAAATTGCCAAACCAGAGGTATTCATAATAATTGGTACATTTCCTGAAATGCGATAGTTTTTCGCTCGAAAAGGCAGTTTTTTGGCTCAATTCTCTCAAATAATCTTGATTTGTTTTGTCGATATTAAAATCAATTAAGTTAGATTCATCCAAAATCTTGACAATCCATAAATAATAATATCGAGTTGCCAATCTATAATTTTGATTTTTAAGGCAAGCGGTTATTTGCTTTTCAAAATCTATATTTTCGATGTCTTTGGGTTCTTCAAAATCCATGACTTCTACTGCTTGAGCATCAACCTTTGGATTTGTATTAAACTTGTAGCCTTTTAAATTAGTAAAAATCAAATAAATAGCTCCGACAACCGCCGCACCTAAGATAAGCCAAATCAAAAATTTAAAAATTGCCCCAATCATAGCCGCCGTTGTGGCACTCATCGACCAGCCAGAATCGGATTTTGCCTGCTTTGGTTTCTCCTTTTTAGGCTTATTGGTCATTTCTTCGAGCGATTTATCGGCATACCAATATTTCTCTTCTTTTTGTTTCAATGAATCCACCCGAAATTTGGGGAGTGGGTAATCCTGAATCGCAAAAGAAGGATGAAAAGATAAGATACAAACCAAAAAAAAGCCGAAAATATGAATCGAGAATTGGGTCTTCAATTTATCAAAATTCCCGTTAAGGAATAAATATTGGTAGAAATAGATAAACCGAAAATACTTTAATCCCGTCAGGGATGATATATCGTCCTTACAGGACTTAGCGTAATTGAACAAATTTTCTTTGGCTACCAATATCCGATGCCTAACGGCATTGTTTTTAAAATCCAAATTTAAATTACTTACTAATAATATCTTCGAGGTATTTTGCATACGTATAATTTTGAGCCTGCTTTTTAGAGAAAAGAAAGAAATACCAAATGACAACAACCCAGCTTCCAACAAAAATCAACGAAAGAAAGACCATCACAAGCGGATGGCTACCCGAAAATCCACCTTTGCCGAGGTAAGTTACATAACTCTCGATAATAGCGGCAATGATTGTAAACGGAACAGTTCCGATGTAGATTTTAACGCTTTCGGTAAGCCCTTTATAGAAGGCCTGTGAACGTGTCAGCGTACCCGGAAACAGAAAGCTCAAGCCCAAAATTAGCCCTGCCATGCACTCCAAGACCAATCCCATCAATTCAAATGTTCCGTGAAGCATTATCACAAAGACAGCATCAGTACCAAGATTATTGGCTATGAATAACGAAAGAAAAGCCCCAACCATCACTCCATTTGAGAACGTAAAGTAGAAAGTACCGATGCCAAGTACGATTCCTGAAATAAATACAATCAGCCCAACTCTTAGGTTATTTGAGAAAATGCTTAAGAACATTTCGAGTGGAGTTTTTGAAGCATAAACCCCAAAAGGCTCACCTTTGCGGATATTGTCTTCGGTCATTCTGACGTAATCTTGACCTAAAATTGCTTCGATGAAATGTGTATCAAGCGTTGAGCAAATGTAGCCCAAAAAGCAAAAAATCAGGAAAAATCCGGTAGAAACCCACAAAACTTTGTAGTTATGCCCCAAAACAGCTGGAAAATCTCGAACCCAAAATTGATAAAATGGATTTTTATCTTGATTTTGTTGAAGAAATATTTTTTTGTAAACCCTCGATGATAGAGAATTGACATATTGATTTATTTTACTGTGCGGAAAATGCGTTTGTGCGTACGATAAATCATTCATCAAATCGATAAAATCAGATGAGATTTCATCGGGGTCGGTTTTGGTATCGCTTTCAATCTCTTCCCATCTTTTTACATTTCTATCAATAAAGGTGCTTTCACGCATGAGAGGTGGCAGTTTTTTGTATGGAATCTAAATTAAAAATTTACGCATGAAAATTATAAACTTTAAGTCAAAAAAAATAATTTTAGCAAAAAATTTTATTATCCAGTATGAAAGCAATAAGCATCCCAACTTACCTGAACATAGATTTAAAATTTGAAATAATCGGTCTCGGCGGCAGGTTGTTGGCATTTGTAATTGATTGGGTTATCAAGTGGCTCTATTTTTTTGCAGTTCTTTCTACAACCGACATCGCTCCATTTAGTGGGAATCCACTTATTTCGATTATCATTTATAGCCCATTTATTTTTTATTCTTTTTTATTTGAATGGCTCAATAAGGGTCAAACGTTGGGAAAAATGCTATTAAAATGCAGAGTAATGGGCATTGATGGTAATTATCCTTCAATCTACCAATGTGCTACTCGATGGATTTTTCTAACGGCTGATATTTGGCTCATCTATATTTTTATATTTATCGACCCACTTTTTTCTATTATTGCGATATTTAGCCCATTAATTGGAGGAATAACAATTATCGTGACCGAAAAGCACCAACGCCTCGGCGATATGGCGGCTCATACAATCGTAATTAGTACCAAAGAAAAAGAGGTTTATATCTACGATACGATTTATGCCTATGCACACGCCAATAAAATGGTAAATTATGAGCCGAAATTCCCAGAAATCATGCGGCTAAATGACAAAGACATTACCAAAATGAAGACATTATTTGAAAGAGGAAATGATAGCTT
>JALOLV010000272.1 GCA_025455785.1 Spirosomataceae bacterium
GCCTTCGGATTATCAATCGTAATCGTCCGTTGAAGTTGCTGGATTGATAACTTCATCGGCGTCAATGGATTCTTGATTTCGTGGGCAACCTGCTTTGCCATTTCTCGCCAAGCGGTTTGTTTTTCGCTCATCGAGAGTGCTACTTTGCTGTCTTCGAGTTTACGAAGCATTTTGTTGTATTCACGCATCAAAAGCCCGATTTCATCATCCGAGTTCCATTCTAATGGGTCATTTAATTTATCGAGATTGGTCTTTTTGAGTTTTTGGGCAACTAATTGCAGTGGATTGGTCAGAATATTCGATGCGAAATACGAAATCACCAATAAAATTAAGAATAACCAAGCAAAAACGCTCAAAATCGAAGCTACAACATCGGTAACTTGACGGTCGAGAACGGGTTTGGCATCAAAGAACGGAATCCCGACAACGCCAATTGGCCTGCCGTTTTGCCCTTTGATATTCATATAAACCGTTTTGTAATTTAAGCTCCCGAGCGATTCATCCAAAAGGCTTTCGTTTTCTTTTTCTTCGATGATTCGGCGATACGCCACCGGATTGATGAATTGTGAAAGCAAACCGTTCTGATAAACCAATTGGCGGGTTGTCAGATTCAATTTACCGTCTAAATCATAGAGATTGATATCTACTTTGGTGTCTCGGGCAAGGTCGTTGATTTCTTGTTCTAAAAATGCCCGACTCATGCGTTTATTCAGAAAACTCTCCAATTGTAGCTGTACGGTCGAGGTAATGTTTTTAGTGTTATCCAAATACGCTTTTTCTTGATTTGAGGTGAATGTCGAATTAATGACACTCAACGTCAGGATGACTACCAAGATGAGCGGCAATAGAAACGCCGCATTGAGATAAAGCTGGATTTTGGTAGCGAAATTGACATTCATGTTCTTGAATCCGTAGCGGATTGAGTAGAACAAAATCACTAACACGATGCACAGAACCGAAACCAAAAACAAAAACGAGAAATTAGAAAATATACTACGCAGCGGATTATGCTTGGCCGAAATCACGATTTTGCGACTATTATCGCCTTTTACGCCAACGTGGTAGTAGTCATTTAGCTGGATTCCCTTTTCGTACAATGTGCTGTCTTGGAGCAATTCGTTTGGCAATTTACGTACGTAGTTGTAGCTACCGGTGTTATAAATCAAACGATTATTTTTGTCGAAAATAGCGTAGCTGTAATTCTTAGATTCGGGATTCTGAACAAATTTTTTATCCATCAATAAGCCCGGATACACACTCTCGGTGTATTCATCTCGTAATTTCAGGTCGAGAATAACCGTACCCAAAGGCTGGTTATTTTGCAAAATCGGTACAAAAGTAATATACTGCTTGATGAAGTTATTGCCTACATCGTTGATAAAAAACACATTCGGATTGCTCGTTTTATATTTATCCTGACGGTAGGTTTGCTCATAAAACGGTAGATTCTGGACTCCTTCCGAAATATCGAGCGATGTACCTTGGGCATCGAATGCAAGTACTTCGGTATCGTATTTATCAAAATACAAATCAAGATGATTGTTTTTTACGAGTTGCTGAATCTTCTCACGGACGAGTGTCGTACGCAAGATTGCGGCTTTGACAGCGGTATCTTCTGAGATTGTCTGGGTCGATTTTACTAAAAGACCTTCGCCTAAAAGGTCGTTTTCGGCAAGGTATCTAACGCCAAAACGTTGCTTGTCGTACAAGTCTTTGCGTAGCTCTTGGCAGTAAATTACATAAAGCGAAATCAATGCAAAGATAAATGCTCCCGTAAAGAAATAAATAGAGGTTTTGTATCTAAAACTGTAGAAAAATCTTGGGAGCTTTGTCAGTGTAATCATCAAGAAATACAATGCCGTGGCGATGTAAATCCAGCGAAAAGTATCTAAAATGAGGATTAAAATAAGCCCAATGATGAATCCGATGATAAAATTTGTGATGGTTTGCTTGCGGTTTTTGTTGAGCCTCATAAACACGCTCGAAAGCAAGTGAGTACCCAAAAAGAAAATGACCGAAAGCAAAATATAGAAGGCAATGGTTGCGATTTTGAGGTTGTCGAACGAAATGCTGAGCGATAAATCAAGATAATATTGCGATTTTTCGTAGATATTGGTTAGGTTTCGATAGCTGATGTAGGTAATCAAAAATACGCCAATTACGCAGATAATTGCCACAAAATTCTGGATGGATTTTGATGCTTTAAAAATCCGATAATAGAGATTTGAACGGTAATAAAACAAGGCAATAAAGCCTATAAGAAGTAATGCAACCAACGAATTGAGCAGAGCATCGCCAAGCGAAGGTGCTAAAAAATTGGCCGAAAAATATTTGGGATTGAATAAATCGGATTCGTAAAAAATGAACGGAATGCTATTGAGGAGCATCACGATTCGGATAAACATCAAGTAGCCAAACATCAAGAGAAAAGCTCTCCCAAATTGGTGCTTTTTCTCTAAATAAAACATCGTAACTACCACATAAATACCCAATAAAAACAGGCTTATCCCAATCAAAACCAGCGTATTTGTCGGGATTCCGCCCGAATCTAATTTTTCGATTTGTGGAGGCAAGATTGAAAATAGAAAACTGCCTTTTTCGTCGAGAATATTGAGATACTGACTTTTTTGTGGTTGAGCAATCAAATCTTTCGGGTCGGTCGGAAAAATCGTCGTGCTGAAGCCCGTGTGTAGGTATTCGTTTTCGTTGCGATACGCACGATAAAGATTAATCAACGAATAAATCTCGACACGATGTCCACGATACCCAAAAATCAGACGATTGGTTATGTATTTGCCGTTTTCGGTACTAAGCAGTCGGGTTTCTTTGTTGCTGCTAATGGCTTGATAGTTGGGTACGTAGCGGTGGTCGGACCAATAAATGAGTTGCCCGTCGCGGTAAATATAGTACGGAAACGCCGTTTTAACCTCAAAGTTGGCAAATGTTGTATCAGTCGCTTTTTGATATTGCGTACCTACAAGATTTAACTCTCCTTTTGATGTCTCGATTTCTTTTTTGATGCGATTCTGTATAGAAGAAGCATAGTGAGCCTGCGATGCACCCGGGGCATCTTTCTCAAAAATCAAGAAATTTAAGCCCGCAATGCCCAGAAAGATACATGAAAGTATAAGAAATATATGTCTTTTCAGCAAGTGCCAATCCATTTTGAATCGAGTAGAGAATCTGTTATGATTCGCAATTTATATGATGTTTCAACGAAAAAATCATGCCAAAAAACCGACCGATTGAGATGATTTGCAAAAGATTTTAGCCAGTTGAGTAATTCTTAAATAGCAAGCAAAGATTAAAAATTTAGTAAAACTACCCGAATTATCCATAAAATTGATAAATCATTACGAATGAATGTAATCGTGGTATAATTTAGCGTAAAAATTGAAGAATAATGCCGAAAATCCCGAAAGAACTCGAAACCGCAATATTGACATTACCCATCAAAGAGCGTGATAAAATGCTCTTAAAACTGATTGGTAAAAACGAATTACTGATAAATCAACTTTATTTTCAGCTTCTCGAAGACGAGTCAGACCTCAAAGATAAACGAGATACCATCAAGAACTCGATTGATAGAGTCGCCAAACTCACCCACGATTCGCCCGGCTGGATGATGATGGATATGAGAGACTTAAACGCCAAGATTACCAACCATTATAAAGTTACGAAAGATAAGTACGGAGAGATTGAGCTGACACTGCACTTACTCAATACTTTTTTCGATAAGCAGATTCATCTGATGGCTACTTACAACCGCCAGTCAGATACGCTGGCTTCTTATGTAGCAAAACGCACCGAGGCGATTCTGAAAAAACTCCCCAAACTCAACGAAGATTATTATATCGAGTTTGAAGATGAAGTAAATAAACTTTTGGAGAATGTACATACTTACTGCCCCGCACCGTATGCCCGCCAAATGGGGATTCCGAAGGTTTGGAAGTACTAATATAAAAAGAGTCGTTAATTCTTTAACGACTCTTTTTATATTATGGTAGATGCCAAGCTCAGACTATTATTCTTCGGCCAAGAACGGATATTTGTAATCGGTTGGCGAAACAAACGTTTCTTTGATAGAACGAGGCGAAACCCAACGCAATAGATTCAGAATCGAACCCGCCTTATCGTTTGTACCAGATGCTCTTGCTCCACCAAATGGTTGCTGACCAACTACTGCACCAGTCGGTTTATCATTGATATAAAAATTACCTGCCGAATTAGTTAGTTTGCGTTCGGCCAGTTCGATTGCTGCACGGTCTTTGGCAAATACAGCACCCGTCAAAGCATAAGGCGATGTTTTATCGACCAATTCGAGTGTTTTTTCGTATTTATCAGCCTCATAAACGTAGATTGTGAGTACAGGCCCAAAGATTTCTTCGCACATGGTCGTGTAGTTCGGGTCGGTAGTCAATAAGACCGTCGGCTCTACAAAATATCCTTTCGATTTATCGCAATTACCTCCTGCAATGACCGTTACTTTATCGCTCTTCTTGGCGTCATCGATGTATTTTGCGATTTTATCGAACGAACGCTCATCAATAACTGCATTGACAAAGTTTCTGAAATCTTCAGTTCCGCCCATTTTTATATCTTTCAAATCGGCAATCATATAGTTTTTGACGTCTTCCCAAATATTCGATGGGACATACGCACGAGAAGCCGCCGAGCATTTCTGACCTTGGTACTCAAA
>JALOLV010000273.1 GCA_025455785.1 Spirosomataceae bacterium
AATGCCCAAAAACGAGTAATCAAAGAGATTTTTGCCGATTTGCGGAGCGGACGCCAGATGAATCGATTATTACAAGGCGATGTGGGTAGCGGTAAAACGATTGTGGCGTTTATCACGATGCTCATTGCGATTGATAACGGTGCTCAGGCGTGTTTGATGGCCCCAACCGAGATTTTATCCGACCAGCACTACAATAATCTCAAGAAATTTGCCGATATGCTCGATTTAAAAATCGTAGAATTGACTGGCTCGGTGGGCAAAAAACAACGTAGGGTTATCGAAGCTGGTTTGGCAGACGGGAGCATCAATATCATTGTGGGTACGCACGCACTTATTGAAGATTGGGTACAATTCAAGAATCTGGGTCTGACAATTATTGATGAACAACACCGTTTTGGCGTGGCTCAAAGGGCTAAATTATGGAAGAAAAATGAGCATATTCATCCGCACGTTTTGGTAATGACGGCCACTCCGATTCCGAGAACGCTGGCCATGACACTCTACGGCGATTTGGATATTTCGATTATTGATGAATTACCCAAAGGTCGTAAACCCATCAAGACCATCCACCGATACGACAGTCACCGATTGCAGATTTTTGAGTTTATGCGTAATGAAATCCGTGCGGGGCGGCAGGTTTATATGGTTTATCCGCTCATTGACGAAAACGAAAAACTCGAACTCAAAAACCTCATTGATGGCTACGAGAGTGTCAGCAGGGCATTTCCTGAATACGCAGTGAGCATCGTTCACGGAAAAATGGGTTGGAAAGAAAAAGATTATGAAATGAAGCGATTTATCCATCAAGATACCAAAATCATGGTGGCAACAACGGTTATCGAGGTAGGTGTCGATGTGCCAAATGCGTCGGTGATGGTTATCGAAAATGCCGAACGTTTCGGACTTTCGCAGCTACACCAGCTACGTGGACGTGTAGGCCGAGGTGCCGAGCAGTCGTATTGTATTTTGGTTACGGGTGTAAAACTAAGCAAAGATACCCGTACTCGCATAGATACAATGGTACGAACCAATAACGGTTTTGAGATTTCGGAGGTAGATTTGCAGCTCCGTGGGCCGGGAGATTTGTCGGGTACGCAGCAGAGTGGTTTGATTGACTTAAAAGTGGCGGATTTATCGAAAGATGGCGAAATATTGAAAATTGCACGCGAAGAAGCAATGGCAATCCTCGAAACCGACCCCGAACTGGAATCTGCTGAAAATCAACCGATTAGAAGCCATGTAAGTTCGTTGAGAGCAAATGAAAGCAATTGGAGCAGGATTAGTTAGTTACTTTCTAAGAAATATTTAAAGTCATCTAACTTTAGAATATTAATCTTTGGAAAGGGAATAGATTTAAGAATATTGAAATGGCGGTCTTCGGTAACTATACAAGACGCATTTGCCATCAATGCACAATCTACAAATTTATTATCATCAAGGTCTTCTTTGATAAGTCCCCAAAAGAAATACTCTTTAATAAAGATGACATTTGGGCTATCTAAAAGAATGTCTAAAATGAGTTCAGCTACCTCAAAACTGTATTTTTGTTCAAAAATCTCGGCATACTCGTCCAAAATCTCTGTCGTTACACAAAGTTCAAATTCTTGATTTTTAAATGCTTGCCAAAGCCAATGGGATTTAGAGCGTACCGAAAAACAAGTCAGTAGTTGATTGGTATCAATTACTACTCTCATTTATTAGCTTTTAAATGTTTATAATACGATTTATATGATGTTCGGTTATGTTCTCCACTCATTTTTTCAAGTTTTTCTTTGGTGTAGTTTTTTTCATCTGATACTTCCTCAATCATATTCTGCAACTTGCGGAACTTAAAATCCAATAACAACTGACGAAGCTCTTGCATATCCGACTGCGTCAATGTTGTATTGAATAAACTTAAAAGTTCTAATTGAGCCTCTGTAAAAGGGGTTTGAACTGCCAAACTCATATCTATAGTTATTTTATAATTACAAAACTAAGACTTTTCTCCAAAAATCAATCAAAATGTAGGCTTTGAATAAGGTAAATTTACGAATTTTTCGACTGTGGGGTATCGTTTTCGTAAATCAGCAAATCCATATTTATTTTTAGCAATTTCATTCAATTCGGGTTCAGAAACCTTAAATTGAGCCGAAATTCCGCTCCAAATATCATCTTCGGTAATACTTAAAATCTGGTATTCTGGATTGTAATTTACCATTCTGATGCCCGAACTTTTAGGAGCACAATTTACTTGAAAATATGGCTTACTGATTAAATAACTATCGGATACTAACTCTGATAATTTCTTCAACATCGCCCGATTGGTAACCTCGTATTCGCCTCCATCAATCGAAACCACAACTGGTCGCTTGAGGGATGTATAACCCACCAAAGCAATTACCAAAACAAGTACCGGGCTAAAATCCTTAAAGAATTTCATTTATAGTTTTCTTAAATTTATATTTTTCACCTCCCCCGTTCCCATAAATCGGATACGAGTGCCTACTATTTTACCGATATTTTGTTTGTAATCGCCTTGATACGCCAAAGCATTATTGATAAATACCTGTATTTTTTGGTTTTGGGCAATACATTTTACCTTTACCCAATCGCTGAAATCGACCCCGAAAGCCGATAAATTTTGGGTTTTACCATCAATTTGTTTATCAGCAATCGTCATGTAGAGTTCGCCCACGCACCCTTTGATACTCAACGGAATCGCAATGATACCATCCGAACCTAAAAGCCAAACTTTACTTTGCTGACAAACGCCTTCACCTTTAGCAAAAGTATTTTTTAGCTCTGTCTCAAAAGCAAAAGCATCGCTGCTTACCACATTTTTGGCAGACACATTGTATAAATTTACCCAAACGGGTTTGTCTTTCAGTTGAATATTTTGATTTGCTAAATCATTTTCAGTGATACTGATTACCCCATTTTTTTGGGGCTGAGCAATGTAAATAGGGATTTTCTCTTGCTCAACTGTCCCAAGCCACCCATTCGACTCAATGAATAAATCGTGTTCTTTTACTATCGAATCATTCAAAATCAACTTGGCTTTAAAATACCCCGGTGTGTAGTAAGTACTCGTGTATTCGTGCAAATTTTTATTTACTCGATAACGGCGTTTGGGGTCCCAACTTTGCTGAATAAACACCGAATCGGCGTTAGAATCGACGGCGTTATACTCAAAAACAACCGTATTCGGAACGCCCAACGTAACGGGCTTACTCATAAAACGAATATTGCTGTATTCGAGTTTTTTTTCTCGCTGCTGAAACGCCCACAGAATACCAATCAACACCATAAAACTACCTGCCAAAAACGCCCATCTAAATCGCCTAAAAACATTTTTAGGTTTGATTTTGATAACAATTTCGTCTTTAGATTCGGTAGCTTGCAGAGGGCCATCAACAGCTTTTTTGAGTTCACGCCAATTATCAAAACCAGCAAATTGTGCCAGTGCATTGAGTGTTGCCAGATTGGGCGAGCCATCGTATTTTACTTTTCCCCAAATGCGTTTGAGCGTGCTACTGCTGAGCGAAACCTTCGTTTTTTCAAAGATTCGCTCGCTCAATTCCTCAAAATCTTGGTTTTGCCAACTGGCACTGCTTCCCCAAGTCAATTGAGACTCAATCAACTCTCGGCATTTTTCGATATAGTTACGCTCGTCGGTCATTGAAAATCAGCGTGTTATGATTTGAACAAATTTGAACAAGGTTTGAAAAAGGTTAGATTCGGATTATTAACCAACTTTGTGGCGTTCAAATAATTCATGAATCAAAATTATGTACTAAAAATGAAAAGAACCGTTTTTTTTATCGCTTTATTATTGGCAGCGTTCAATATCTCGGCACAAGATAAAGCCGCTCGTCCGAGTCCTCCTGCTCAAGCAACAGCCACTTTTGGCGGTAAAACTGTTACGATTGACTACGGTCAGCCTTCGGTCAAAGGTCGTGAAATTTGGGGTAAGCTCATTCCGTACGGGCAGGTTTGGCGTGCCGGAGCCAACGAAACAACAGTATTTACGTTATCGGCCGATGCGACAGTCGAAGGGCAAAAATTGGCGGCTGGCAAATATGCTTTTTTTGTGATTCCGAACGAAAAAGAGTGGACAATCGTCTTCAACAAAACCATCAAATGGGGAGCATTCAGCTACAAACAAGAAGAGGACGTTTTGCGGGTAAATGTACCCGTCAAAAAGGCTAAATCATTTGCCGAAAAATTAATTTATGAGGTATCCGACAAAGGGGTTGTTTCATTGACTTGGGAAAACGCAACAGCAAGTTTTAAAGTAAAATAACAACACAAAAATTATGAAAAAGCTAATCATCATTTTATTGCTATTCTCAAGTCAATTAATGGCTCAAACCGCAGATTTTACAGTTTTTAATCGAACAATTACGGGTAATTCCGAAAACGGTAAATCCTTCATCCGATTTAGCGAAGGAAAAGCAGAAGGTTTGGCTTGGGCAAATGGCAAAACTTTCTCAGAAGGAACGATTGAATTCGACACCCGAGGACGAGATAAATTCCAAGGCAGCTTTATCGGAGTCGCTTTTCATGCCCAAAACGACAGTACTTACGAGGCTATTTATTTTCGTCCTTTCAACTTTCAGGCCACTGACCCCGTGCGGCACATTCATGCGGTTCAGTACATTTTTCATCCGAAATACACTTGGAAAATGCTCCGAGAAACCCGAAATGGCGAATTTGA
>JALOLV010000274.1 GCA_025455785.1 Spirosomataceae bacterium
GGGATGAAAGAACCCGACGGAATCATAAAGGCAATAAAAGGTGAGACCGGAAGCGAATTTTTACCTCAAAAAAGTGCCGTTTCGAGTCGCAATAAATGGTTGGCAAGTGGGAGTTTGGCTTCTGGACAAATAAAAATAGATAATGGTGCAGTGAAGGCCCTTCAAAACAGAAATAGCCTTTTGGTTGTTGGTATAAAAAAGGTGATTGGCAATTTTGAAGCAGGCGAAGTTGTCGAGATTATTGACGAACACAAAAATGTATTGGCGGTGGCTCGAATAAAAGAATCATCGGATACGATTAATCAAAATCTCGGTACGCAGAATTTTGAAGTCGCCAATGCTAATGATATAGTTTTACTTTGATTTTAGTATATTTGTTCGATAAACAAAAGTTTTTATGGAAGTACTCGTAGAGATACCCGAACGTAAAATGAAGTTTTTTACCGAATTGGTCAGCCAGTTGGGGTTTAAAATTCATAAAAAAGAAAAACAACTTTCAGAAAATGAAATTTTTGAAGGAATAAATGAATCGTGGGAGGAAATAAAACTTCATCAAGAAGGAAAAGTTAAATTGCCATTAGCCAAAGATATTCTACATGAACTTTGAGGTTAGAGCCACATTATTTTTTGTAAAAAGAGCAAAGCATCTTTCAAAAAAATATCATTCTTTTAAAAAGGATTTATCTGAATTAATTGACTCACTTACCATAAATCCGAATCAAGGAATACCCCTTGGAAAAGATTGCTACAAAATAAGAATGGGCATCACATCAAAAAGTAAAGGAAAAAGTGGTGGTGCAAGAGTGATAACGAATGTCAAAATCGTAGATAACGTAGTATTCTTGATGGATATTTATGATAAATCCGAAATAGAAAATATAACTGATAAACACCTACAAGGGTTAATTGATAAATTGCCTGAATGATTACTTTCCCCAACGCCAAAATAAATATCGGACTAAACATCATCGAAAAACGTAGTGATGGATTCCACAATATCGAATCAGTTTTTTATCCGGTTCAGTGGCGAGATGTCCTTGAAATTATCGTGAATGATAATCGGATTTCAAATCCGATGCAGGACGGTTCGGGATTGCAAATCCCGAACAGCATAGAAATCCCGAACAGCATAGAATTTACAAGTTCGGGTTTAGAAATCCCTGGCTCGACCGATTCAAACCTCATCATCAAAGCATATAGACTATTAGGGCCAATCATTAGCCAAAAACAAGAAGTAAGAGATAAAAAGCAAGAGAATATCAAAATCCATCTACACAAAGTGATTCCGATGGGTGCGGGTTTGGGTGGTGGCTCGGCAGATGGTGCTTTTGCTCTGAAAATGCTCAATGAAATCTTTGAGTTAGAGTTGAGCAACGAAGACCTTAAAAATTATGCTCGTAACTTGGGTTCAGATTGTGCTTTTTTCATTGAAAATCGACCAGTCTTTTGTTACGAAAAAGGCGACCAATTTGAGGATTTTTCGTTAGATTTGTCAAATAAGCATATCGTACTCGTAAATCCATCGGTTCATATCTCAACTGCTGAGGCTTATTCGGGAGTTACCCCAAAATTACCAAAAATTTCGCTCAAAAAAGCACTACAACAACCCATTAAAGATTGGCGTGAAATCGTTAAAAACGATTTTGAAGAAAAACTTTTGATGAAATACCCAATCATTGCCCAAGTAAAACAAGGACTGTATGATTTGGGAGCATCGTACGCCTCAATGACGGGCAGTGGCTCGACAGTCTATGGAATTTTTGAGAATGACGTAAATTTATCAGACCAGTTCGGCAACTTTGCTACGTGGTCGGGTGTTTTGTAAATGTAACAAATCTAATTTATTGTTATGATTGACTTATCAAAACGTAGGGAGCCATTCGAGTTTATGCTCTATCTGGCTATGATTGGTAGCGGGATTTTGTTTTTAGGGGTGATGTTTTTTCTAATCGCCAAAGAAACAATCAATAACCTGAGAGTATCATTCATAATTCCAAAATTCTTCTGGTTTAGTACTTTCGCCATATTGCTGAGTAGTGCCACACTTCACTGGTCAATCAAGGCATTCAACGAAGAACGTTTCAGAAGTTACCGCCTCAATATCATTGTTACTTCAATTCTTGGCGTTTTTTTTATTGCACTTCAGTTTTTAGGATGGGGCGAACTACTCCAAAAAAACATACGGTTGGGCAATAACACTGGCGGAGAATTTATCTATATTTTGTCGGGATTGCACATTTTTCATACTATCGGAGGATTAATCGCATTGCTGGTAATGAACCGCGACGCCATCAAGAACCTCAATTATGTAGATACTTTTGTGTATAGTGTAAACCCACCTAATCAACTCAAAATCAGACTAATAAGCGTCTATTGGCATTTTATAGATATTCTTTGGGTATTATTATTCTTGTTTTTGCTTTATCATGCTACATAAAACCCGAGGCATCGTAATCAGCTACATTCGTTATCGAGAAACGTCAATCATCGCCCATATTTATACCGAAAAATTTGGGATACAATCTTATATCGAAAACGGTGTTAGAAGCTCAAAAGGCAAAAACCGAATCGCACTTTTTCAGCCGCTAACTTTATTAGATTTAGTTGTTTATCATGACGAAAAAAAGGAAATCCATCGAATCTCTGAAATCAAATGCAGTTATCCTTACCAGCAAATTCCATACGATATTCATAAATCAAGTATCGGGATGTTTCTGGATGAAGTCTTGAGTAAAACACTAAAAGAACACGTCGAGAATCATTACCTTTTTGAATTTCTTTATTATTCATTCATAGAATTCGACGAAAAAACCGACCATTTTGAAAATTTCCATCTTATTTTTTTACTCAAATATGCTTTTTTCTTAGGTTTTGCACCCCAAAATGCCAATGAAATCATCGAGCAGTTTAGAGAAATGAATGTTTCGATGATGGTTGATATTGATTACCAAAAAGCGATAAACCAATTAATTATCGCCGAATACCACACTCCTCTTTCGTTTGGCCGTCAAACTCGAAATTACTTGGTTGAAATCATCTTAAACTTTTACAATCTCCATATCGAAGACTTTGGCGAGATTAAATCATTGCCCGTTTTAAAAGAAGTTTTGGGGTAAAGATTGGTTTTGATTTACCAATAACTAAATTTACAATATCAAAATAGCTATTTATGGAAACATTAATAATAGAAATACAAAATCCAAAAGTGAGACATCTGATTGACGACTTGGTAGATTTAGGGTTAATTAAATTAAAAAAAGTATCTCCAACGTGGAATGAACGATGGAATGAACTATCTGAAACTCTTCCACGAAACAGCCCAATTTCGGAAGATGAAATCTTGTATGAAATATCGGAAGTTAGAAATCAAAAATCTGCACAATGAAAATAGTCATTGATACCAATTTGTTTATAAGTGCATTCATAAGTTTAAATTCAAGACAACGACTCAACTTAATCTTAGAAAACCCGATTTATGAAATTTTGATGGACGATACTCTCTTCAATGAGATTTATACTGTTATAAATAGACCAAAGTTTACAAAATATGTCAATTCAGACCAAATAGAAAATTTCTTAAAACTTATTAACGAGCGAACCACTTTTATTAACACACAATCAGTTGTCCAATTCAGCCCAGACCCAAATGACGATTTTCTATTAGCCTTATGCAAAGATGGCGAAGCTGATTACTTACTCACTGGAAACAAAATTGATTTATTAGAACTTTTTTATTTTGGAAAAACGAAAATTCTGAGTTTGAGTGAATTCATTCAAAACCACCTAAATTCATAATCTATCTCATATTTTTTATAATTTTTCTTATATTTGATGTATTCAAAACATCAAACTAATGACCAAAACCCATTACCGCACCTGTAATCTCTGCGAAGCTATCTGCGGACTCGAAATAAAAGTTGAAGACGGAATTATAAAATCAATCACAGGCGATAAAAATGACCCATTTAGTCGTGGACACATCTGCCCCAAAGCCGTTGCCCTCAAAGATATTTACGAAGACCCCAACCGTTTGAAGTTTCCACTTAAAAGAACCGAAAACGGCTGGCAACAAATCTCGTGGGACGAGGCTTTCGATACAGTAATTTCAAAAATAAAGGAAATTCAAGCAAAATACGGCAATAATGCGGTGGCAATGTATCAAGGTAATCCTTCGATTCATAACCTCGGTACAACCATGAATAGCCCTGCATTTGCCAAATCGCTCAAAACAAAAAACCATTTTTCGGCAACTTCTACCGACCAACTCCCCCACCATTTTGCATCATGGTTGATGTTTGGGCATCCGATGTTGCTACCCGTGCCAGACATCGACCATACAGATTTTATGTTAATCATCGGAGGCAATCCAATTGCTTCAAATGGGAGTATGATGACCGTGCCAGATGTCGCAAATCGCTTAAAAGCGATACAAAAACGAGGTGGTAAATTTGTAGTAATTGACCCTCGCCGCACCGAAACAGCCGAAAAGGCAGATGAGCATTTTTTCATCAACCCCAGCAGCGATGTGTATTTGCTTTTGGCGATGATTCATACAATATTCAATGAAAACTTAGTTAAAATAGTTCGTTTGGCAGCATTTACCGATGGAATCGAACAAATCGAAGAAATTGTAAAAGATTACAGCCCCGAAGCCGTAGCAAAACAAACAGGCATAGCCGCCAGCGAAATAATCA
>JALOLV010000275.1 GCA_025455785.1 Spirosomataceae bacterium
AAAACCTCTTTGTCGGCCGCAGTCAATGTAGTAATTCTATCTACGATATTTTGGTTGTCGTTGCCCCTAAAAATATACTTCGTTTCTTCGGTAAGCATTAGTTTGCCTTCTTTATCGAGCCAATCGGCCGTAACAACCAATTTTCCTTGTTTCTTGCCTGATTTTACTGATTTAATACCCGTATGTACGATAGTTCCGTAAGTTCCTTTGGCACTTGGCGGGGTGTTTGAGTTATTCCAAAAATCATGACCATTAGCATCTTCATAATTAAGCCATATACCTACATGGTGTGGGTGGTCTATACGCTCGCTGGCTCGTGGGTCGAGCGGCCATCCACGCGTAACGAGCGTGCCTTTCGGACTACGTACCGGATACAAAACCGCTTTTTTGAGAATGCTCTCGCCGGGATAGAAATATGATGTAAATGGTTTGTTATCAACCAATACCTCGACTTTTTTATTGGCATCGTCACGTACCAATTTCACAGGTTTTGTTTGGGCAATGGCAACCGATGCCATCATACAAAATAATACTACTTTTTTCATTTTTTAGGATTGAATAATTGATTTTTAAACTTTCTGCAAAATACAAACAATCCGTAAAGCTACCGTCATTAGCTGTCTTATAATTCTACAATCTCACAAAAACACCTGCTACGAGTGCATTTTCGTGGTCGATTTCGGGTGTACTTCTTCTCTGACGAAATACATAACGATACCCAAGCTCCGATTCGAGGTGTTTTGTAAACTGATGTTGTAAAATAGCACTGACCTGCACTTGCTCAAAGAGTTTGGGGTTATAGTTTGGCATTACCCCAAAAAGGGGTTCGGCAGAGAGAAGAAAATCATTATTTTCGTTAAGTACAAATCGCTCCAAAGCCCTCGTCCGAAATCGTCCTACTATTCTATCGGTAAATATCCGATACTCGTATTGGGTTCGCCACTGAAACTGCCGCTTGGGTTTGGTATCAAAATACTCCACACCGGCCATAAGTCTTATTTCGGGGTTTACTTTTCGCTGAAAATCGGCTTCGCTACCCAATAATTGATTAGACCGCCAATAAGAAGGCGAAAGTGAATATTGCCACTTTTTATGGCGATAAGAAAACGTAACTCTTCCACAATTCAAAAGCGGATTTTCTAAAATATTGAACTTAGAATTCAAAAAATTATTTTGTCTCCGGTACAAGTATTCGCCCGAAATTGTAAATTTTTCATTGAATTGTTTGCTAACCAAAATACGCCCCCAAAGCGTAAAGTGGGTATAACTTTGTGCTTGTACGTTAATTGCCAGCCCTATCAGCAGTAAGATTTTACAATAAATACTTTTCTTCAAAATTAAATTGAGGTTTAATATAGCATCAGTGCGGTAATTTATCACGGAAATATCCGTAGGTCCATGTTCCGAGAATTGCACTTAGCAAAGTTACCAAAATTGCCCAGTAACCACTGCCAACCTCGGCAAATAACGGGCCCGGACAAGCCCCCGTAATAGCCCACCCAAAGCCAAAAAGTAGGCTACCGATGATTGTACCTTTGTTGAATGTCTTGCCATTAATACTGATTTGTTCGCCCGAAATGGTTTTCAGATTTAACCTTTTGATGATTTGTACCGAAATTAACCCAACCACAACGGCCGTGCCGATGACACTAAACATGTGAAATGACTGAAAACGGAACATCTCTTGGATACGAAACCAAGAAATAATCTCGGCTTTTACAAAAACGATTCCGAATATAATGCCTACGATGGCGTATTTAAGATTTTTCATGTTGCTCGATTTTTATTTTAGTAGATTAAAAATAAGTGGCAATCCAAAATGCGTCATCAAGATTCCGCCTGCCATAAAAGTAATCGTGGCTATGAGCGATGGCACTTGCAGATTCGACAGCCCCATGATGGCATGCCCCGACGTACATCCGTTGGCGTAACGTGTACCAAAACCCACTAAAAATCCACCAAAAACAAAGAAAATCAATCCTTTCAGTGAGAATAGGTATTTAATATCAAAAATCTCGGATGGCAGCATTCCCGCAAAATCTGTCAAACCTAATTCTTTTAGGTCGGCGATTGTCTTTTCATTAACTACAATCTCATTGGGGTTAGATAGCAGGTGAGTCCCGATAAATCCACCGACGAGAATCCCACCCGCAAAAAATAGATTCCAAGATTCTTTCTTCCAATCGTACTTAAAAAAATCAAGATTTGCGGGTATCACCGCCGCACAGATATGTCGTAAATTTGAAGATAACCCGAAGGTTTTATTGCCCAAAAGTAGCAATGTGGGCACCGTAAGCCCTATCAAAACCCCAGCGACCGACCAGTGCCAAGGTTGTTTTAGAAATTCAATCATATAGCCTAAATATTTGATAATGAATATTTTGATTGCAAAAATAGCATAACAATTTTTAAAATCTATTTATTCGATAGATTAAATTAAATACATTAATTTTAATTTTTGTTGCATTAATATAGTTAGTTTTGTGTAATTTTTGTTGATTCTTACAATAACTAAAAAGTATAAAATGCAATTATCGAACATCAGAATCGAGGTGATGAATTATATCGCCGAGAAAATGGATGAGATTGTCAATGAGTATCTCAAACCGATTGAACAAAACTGGCAGCCATCCGATTTCTTACCAGATTCGACCTCTGAGAATTTTTTGCCCGATGTAAAACTCCTTCAAGAGTCTGCCAAAGAGCTTCCTTACGATTACATCGCTGTCTTGATTGGCGATACGATTACCGAAGAAGCCCTACCAACGTATGAGTCTTGGCTGATAGCCATGCAGGGCGTTGACCAAGCAAACCAACCAAACGGCTGGACAAAGTGGATTCGTGCTTGGACAGCCGAAGAAAACCGCCACGGTGATTTATTGAATAAGTATTTGTACCTTTCGGGGCGTGTTAATATGCGTGAGATGGAGGTCTCGACCCAGTACCTCATCGCCGATGGATTCGACATTCAGACGGGTACCGACCCTTACAAAAACTTCGTTTATACGTCGTTCCAAGAGTTAGCAACCAATATCTCGCACCGCCGAACGGCTACGCTTGCCAAGCAGTTTGGCAACAACATTCTCTCTAAAATGTGTGGTGTGATTGCCGCAGACGAAATGCGTCATGCGAAGGCTTATAAATCTTTTGTTAGCCGCATTTTTGAAGTTGACCCTTCGGAGATGATGTTGGCTTTTGAAGATATGATGAAGAAAAAAATCGTGATGCCGGCTCACTTCTTGCGTGAAACTGGTATCCGAATCGGTGAGACTTTCTCGCACTTCTCGGATGCTGCTCAGCGTTTGGGCGTTTACACGACCAACGACTACATCGAAATCATGGAAGGCTTGATTGCAGAATGGCATATCGAAAAAATTGCTGGACTCAACGAAGCTGGTGAAAAAGCCCGTGATTATATTATGAATTTGCCAAATCGCTTACGTCGAGTTGCCGAACGTACGAAAATACCCACATTAGAATATGAGTTTAAGTGGATTTCGGCATAAATAAAATCCCAATACTGACAGGGTTCTGAACCCTGTCAGTGTGAAATACCTGCCTCATTTGTCGCAATATTTAAGCAAATGAACTTAAATTTTAATAAGGGATTCTGAAAATTACTAAATTCGCAGAAAATCAATAAGCAATTCCCTTATTATATGAAAAAAATCATTTTGTTGTTGAGTGTCGTTAGCCTTTCGACATTCGCACAGCAACCTTCATCAGCCCCCCAATACAACGCAAACACCCGTTTTGAGCAACTGGGTGCTATGCTCCCAACCCCAAATACTTATCGTACTGCTTCGGGTGCTCCGGGTAAAGATTATTGGCAACAAAAAGCCGATTATGACATCAAAGTAGAACTCGATGACGCCAATCAACGAATCATCGGAACTGAGGTAATTACATATACCAATAAGTCGCCCGATGAGCTACGCTATCTTTGGCTACAACTCGACCAAAACCTTTTTGAAAAAGGCTCTATCAATGCCCTTAGCAAAACGGGTGGTGTCGAAAACCAGATGTCTTTCAATGCGATTCAGGGTTTAAACTCGCCAAGTGCTGTAAGAGGTAATATTTCTGGCAATAAAGAATATGGCTACAAAATAACGGCCGTAAAAGACCTCAAAGGTGCCGATTTGAGATACACCATCAATAATACAATGATGCGTGTAGAGCTACCAATGCCTATCAAAACGGGTCAATTTTTCTCGTTTAGGGTAGATTGGAACTACAACATTACTGACTACTACGGACGCTCGGGTATGGAATATTTTGCCAAAGACGGCAATTACAATTATTTCATTGCTCACTGGTTTCCTCGAATGGCGGTTTACGATGACGTAAACGGCTGGCAACACAAGCAATTCTTGGGTCAGGGCGAATTTACTCTACCATTTGGCGATTACAAAGTAGAAATCACTGTACCAAACGACCACATCGTAGGTGCAACGGGCGAATGCCAAAACTACGATAAAGTATTGTCTGCTACCCAGTTGCAACGTTTGAAACAGGCCGCTAACTCTAAAACTCCAGTTGTTATTGTAACCCAAGACGAGGCCATCGCTGCCGAGAAAGGTAAACCAACGGGCAAGAAAACTTGGATTTATAAAGCCCAGAACGTTCGTGACTTTGCGTTTACATCATCTCGTAAATTTATTTGGGATGCCATGCA
>JALOLV010000276.1 GCA_025455785.1 Spirosomataceae bacterium
GCTCTTGTGAGCTATAGTAGAGTTTATGTTGGGGTTCATTACCCTACTGATATTTTGATGGGTGCAACAGTTGGGATGTTGATTTCAATTGCTATATTTTGGTTATTTTCATACAAACGCTGACGGCAGTAACCGTCAGCGTTTGAAGATTTCGCACTTTACAAACTTGGACGTTTTTTTGGTTGATTCAAATTAATGGCAGGAATCTGATTTTCGCTCACCATTTTATTAAATGCCGGCACATCTTCATCTACAATCTTTTTCAATTTATTTGATGTAGCATCAATTTTACCGCTTAAATCATTGTAAACCTCATAAGAAGCCTTCGTCGGTTTTGAGTCCGAACTCGAAACAACACTCGCAACACCCGCGATTTTGTCATTTAGTCTAATCGGATAAGCCAGTAAATCTTGGGTTGCCTTAGCTTTATTTTGCATAATGGCTTGTTCCAAATCTTCTAAATTTTTAAGCATCGGTTTTGTAATTTTCTGAAACTTTGAAATCAAAGTAGTGTCTTTGACTGTATTCATGTATTCATTTACCGATTTACGAATCTGCCGAATCTGATTGATATTTTTATGGGTTTCATCCAGTTTGGTATGAATCTTCATCAATAAGTCGAATTGTTCTTTAAACTCGGCATCAGTAGTCTCTACACGTGGGTCTTTTTTGATTTCTGCAATTTCCTCTTTGACAACATCTTTACCAACAATCAACCTAACTTTGTAATTGCCCGGAACAACCTTAGGCCCAACTGTGTTACCTGCCCACATCGGAGCTCTCTCACCCTGAATTTCGGTAGCATCTGCATAACGCATATTCCACACAAAACGATTAAATCCTGCATCGGTCGAAACACTATTGGGTCGTTGCATTTTAGGGTCTTCATAAAAATCTTTTGACACCTTAAATGGCTCACCTTTTAAGTCTTTTTGGCTTGAATAAGTAATGATTGTATCATTATTCATCGTCAAAAACTGTAACCTAACTTCTTGTTTTGGTTTTTCTTTGAAATAATAATTTACCAAAACACCATTCGGTGCATTCTGACCCTCATCGGTTGGGGCTCCTCTTCTACCTCCATCTCCGCCTTCCATTCGGTAAGAATGACGAGGTTTAAATAAATGAACCTGCACATCACTGTTGGTCAATTTATCTTTGATTTCATGCAAAGGAGTGATGTCATCCAAAATCCAGAAAGATAAACCATGTGTAGCCACAACAATATCTTTCTCTCTTTGATGAATTTGTAAATCACGGATTGGCGAGATTGGCAAATTAAGATTCAGAGAATTCCATGACTCACCATCATCAAAAGAGACATAAATACCTCTTTCAGTTCCAGCATAGAGCAAGCCTGCTTTATTTGGGTCTTCTCTTACAACACGGGTATATTCATCATCCGGAATACCCTTTGAGATATTTGTCCAAGTTTTACCATAATCAGTCGTTTTGAATAAATATGGTTTTCTATCGCCAAACATGTAGCGAGTTGCGGCCAAATATGCTTTTCCTTTCTCAAAATCAGACGGGTGAATCATCGACATCAATGCAAAATCACCCAATTGAGAAGTCGGCAAGGTAATATTTGTCCAATTTTTTCCATTATCACGAGTAACATGTAAATACCCATCATCCGAACCTGCCCAAATATTCCCTTTTTCGAGTTTCGACTCTGCTAAAGTAAAAATTGTTGCATAAATCTCGGCACCAGTTTGGTCGAGCGTAATTGGTCCACCCGTAGCTCCAGTTGTCTTTGGGTCATTTCGGGTCAAATCAGGGCTGATGATTTCCCATGAATGACCTTCGTCATGACTCACATGCACATATTGTGAGGTACAATACAATCGAGTATCATCATGCGGAGAAAATAAAATTGGATATGTCCACTGAAAACGAAATTTTTTCTCAGCCGAAGTATGCCCCATATTATTTTCAGGATACACCATGATGTTTTGTTCTTGACCATTTTCGGCATTCTGTTTTGTCAAGAATCCATCATAAGAGCCACCAAATGTAATTTTTGGATTTTTAGGATGAATGGCAATGTAGCCAGACTCCCCCCCTGCTACTGGGTACCAGTCACGAACACCAATCGAATATCCATTTGTACGGCTGGCAATTCTCACGGTAGAATTATCTTGCTGTGAACCGTACACGTTGTAGGGAAAATCGTTATCGACATGAACATGATAAAATTGAGCTGTTGGAATATCAATATCTGAAAAAGTATAACCGTCGTTGAAAGTAACTTCTCCACCACCATCATCACCGATAATATAATTATTAGGGTTATTTGGGTTTATCCAAATATCGTGGGTGTCGCCGTGATGAACGTTGATTCGCCGGATTGTTTTACCACCATCATAAGACCTAAAGGCATTTACATTCAAAATAATTACCCCATTTTCGTTTTTAGGGTCAGCCTGCAAATTCATATAATACCATGGGCGTTGCCATAGGTTTTTGTCGTCATTGACCAATTGCCACGATTCGCCGCCATTAAATGAAGTATAAAGCCCGCCTTTGGCGTTTTCAATCATCGCATACAAACGATTTGAATTGGCGGGCGAAACCGCAATTCCAATCTTACCTAAAAGTCCTTTTGGCATACCGGGCTTCTCGTTGAGGCTTTGCCATGTATCGCCACCATCGGTCGATTTATAAAGTCCACAACCCTTGCCACCACTACTCATCGAGTGTCCGTTGCGGTATGCTTGCCACATTGTAGCATACAAAACTCGTGGGTTATTTGGGTCGATTCTGATGTGGTATGCACCAGTGCTGTCATTTTTGGCTAAAATATGTTCCCAAGTCTTTCCGCCATCTTTGCTTCTGAAAACACCACGCTCATTGTTAGGAGCAAAAGGGTTCCCGACAGCAGCAACATAAACCAGATTATGGTCGGTTGGATGCACTTCTATTGTTGCGATTGCATCAGCTTTTGGTAGGCCAATAAATTTCCAAGATTTACCTGCATCTGTCGATTTGTAAACACCATCACCGTAGCTGATATTGCTTCGCATGTCGGCCTCTCCCATGCCAACATAAATAACATTGGGGTCGGACGGTGCAACTGCAATAGCACCAACAGAGCTTGATTTAAACGTACTGTCGCTGGTATAAAACCAGTTCTGACCACCATCAATGGTCTTCCAGATACCTCCACCCACTGCTCCAAAATAATAAGTAAGTGGCTGGTCTTTGTGCCCCGCCACGGCAAGCGAACGCCCTGCTCTAAAAGGCCCGATGTTACGCCATTGGAGTTTGTTAAAAAGATTAGGATTGACTTTGGCACTCGGAGTTGTAATAACGGGGGTTTGATTGATAGAAGGATTTGAGCCTCTCTTTCGCTGTTGAGCATTCATCGTGAACGCAATGCCACAAGCGAGTAGGCAAAGAAAAAAACGTTTCATGATAATATTAATAGTTTAGAGGTACGAAGTGTACATACAAATATAGAATTTATTTGCGGTGCAAGAGAAAAAAAAATGATTTCGTAGTTAATTTTTTGTTGAGAAAGTTCCCCTAAATAAAAATCAAAAAAAATGATTGGAATTTGTATCAGTAATTAGCAACTTTCGAGAAAAAATTACACTTTGCAAAAACCCGAAACCAATAAAAAAACTCTTATTATACTCCAAAAGTCTTTGGTGTGGTTTCTTTTTGGGTTATTTGTATTCAATAATTTCATTTCATTTATTTTTCTCGAATCTCAACTTATTATTGCCCGAAAAGAAGTAAAAGAGAAAATAATTTCCAAAATTTCTAAAAATCATTTGGTAGAAATCACTAAACCTTTGGGTTTTGATGAATATGAGTTTGAACTCGATGGCATCATGTATGATGTAGTTGAAAAGCAAGAAAAAGGCGGACAATTAGTTTTGCTCTGCTTTGCCGACTTGAATGAAACCGAGCTAAATCACAAATTAGATAAACAGATTGAAAAGAATTTAGATAGTAATCCCATTAAAAACGGTAAGAATAAAAAAATCATCGATTTTGTAAAGATATTTTATGAAGAAGTTTTTTTTGAGAAAATCTCTTTTTTAGATTGTCAATCTGCAACAAAAACAAACTATGAATATCATCAATTCAGTGGTGATATTACAATAAGTATCCCTTTGCCACCTCCCAAATATTAATCATAAAATAGTATTTTTACTTTGACGAGTTGATTGAAATAATCATCTCGCAATTTTTGTTTATACACTATTTAATTGATTGATAATGAGATATTTCCTCTCCTTTATAATGGTATTTTATATTCAAATTGCAAATGCTCAAACCGATTCAACCGAAAAAAACCTTAATCTGAATGAGGTAATTGTTTCGAGCAATAAATTTGAACAACTTCGCAGAGAATCACCCAATCAGATTGAATTGATTTCAAAAAAACAGATTGCATTTCAGAATGCAGTTAATACAGCAAATTTACTCGAACAATCCGGCAATGTGTTCGTCCAGCGAAGCCAATCAGGTGGTGGCAGCCCAGTATTAAGAGGTTTTGAAGCCAGCAGAGTGTTAATTGTGATTGATGGAATCAGGATGAATAATGCCATCTATCGTGCCGGACACCTGCAAAATGTATTGAGAATTGACCAAAGTATGCTCGAAAGAGCCGAGGTGATATTTGGTCCAAGCTCTGTACTTTATGGTAGCGATGCTTTGGG
>JALOLV010000277.1 GCA_025455785.1 Spirosomataceae bacterium
GGGGCAGGGGTGGTTAATAGATAGATGGAACATTCCGAACAAATTCATAATCGAAAAGAACTAAAATCTCAAAGGAAATACCTTAGAAATAACTCGACGTCTGCCGAAGCAACTCTTTGGAACTATCTTAAAGGAAGTCAATTAGAGGGGAAGAAGTTTAGAAGACAACATAGCGTTGGCTTCTATATCTTAGATTTTTATTGCCCTGCCGAACGTTTATGTATTGAGTTAGATGGTGCCGAACATTACACTGGAAGCGGAATGGCTCATGATGAAGAAAGAACGGCATATCTCAATAGCCTGAATATACGAGTACTAAGATTTGAAAATAAAGAAGTTTTTGAGGCACTGGAGAGTGTTTTGGATAGGATAAAGTGTAGTTTAACCACCCCTAACCCCTCCTAAATTAGGAGGGGAAATTTTAAAAATATGATAAATTGGAATGAAATATTTGCAAAAAGTGATGGTGTTACAACTTTGCAAATGCACATCCGCCACGTAATTACAGCAGGTTTTAACCTCATAGAAAGGCTTGCTTTTTCACATGATAAAAAAATATTTTGGAAAGAAAAACTATTCAGATGTGCCGTTTTGGATAGTATAAAGCGTAGTTTAACCACCCCTAACCCCTCCTAAATTAGGAGGGGAAATTTTAAAATATGATAAATTGGAATGAAATATTTGCAAAAAGTGATGGTGTTACAACTTTGCAAATGCACACCCGGCACGTAATTACAGCAGGTTTTAACCTCATAGAAAGGCTTGCTTTTTCACATGATGAAAAAATATTTTGGAAAGAAAAACTATTCAGATGTGCCGTTTTGCATGATTTAGGTAAGCTACACCCCGAATTTCAAAGAAGACTAAAGGGTGATAATGATGTGAATATTAGACACGAAATAATCTCACTTTGGTTTTGTGAAAACTTCTTGGATTTACCGGAAGACGAACTTTTTGCTATTGCTACTCATCACAAAGGCATTATCACTAAAGATGGTAGAAAACGTTTAGAAGAAAATGTTTTAACTGACCACATGGAATTTCATTTTCAGTCGGCGGTGCATTTATTGCAGTATGACACTTTGGTAAGTTGGTTAGCACTTTTTAATTTATCATTGAACATACACAAAACTGAACCTTCGCCTCAAATTAGTAGAGAAAAAATAAAACTTTTAAGACAGTCTCATCAGAAAAAATACCAACCTTCTGCCGAAGAAAGAATAAAACTTTCTTTTATGAGAGCTTTACTGATTGCTTCTGACCATATTGGCTCAGCAAGAAAACAAGAAGAAATACCATTTTATAAGAAACTTATTTTAAATGATTTTCAACCTCAAAAGAATGGACAATTTTTCGATTTTCGAGATTTTCAAAGTAAAATACAAAATATCAAAACAGACGTTATTCTTCATGCTCCAACAGGTTCTGGAAAAACAGAAGCAGCTTTGAGCTGGGTTTATGCGAATCAGACTGAAAATGCTCGGTTATTTTATCTTTTACCTTATACTGCAAGCATTAATGCAATGGTAAAAAGGTTAGACAAAATATATGGTAAAGACAAAGTAACAGCCTTACATTCTAAAACTTTGGATTTCTTTTATAATCAAATAGCCGAAGAAGAATCAAATAATGATAAAACGCCAATTGAGAAGGCACAAGAAGCTAAGAGTAAAAAGTTTCTTTCTTATGAGTTATTTTATCCAGTTAAAGTCGCCACTTTACACCAAGTTCTAAAAACATCTTTGAAAGGAAAAGGCTGGGAATTAGCACTTTATGATTATAAAAATGCTCTTTTTATCGTTGACGAGTTCCATACTTATGATGCTTTACTAACAGGCCTATTATTGGCAAGTATTAAACTTTTTAGAAAACTGTTTGGAGCAAAGTTTTTCTTTATGTCTGCCACCATTCCAAACTTCATGCTCGATATTATTATTAACGAAGTTTTTGATGGTGATTATACAAAACTTATCAGACCAAATCCAGCAATAGAAAGTGATAGGTTAGTACTTGACCGAAAAAGGCACACTTTGCATTGTAAGGCAAATAAGTCAATTTCTGATAGTATTGATGTTATTCAAGATTTTTTGGCAAAAGGAAAAAGTGTTTTGGTCATTGTAAATAATGTTAAATCAGCTCAAAATCTGTATAGCATGATTGACTTTAATGGCTCTGTAAGATTACTTCACAGTGGCTTTCATAAAAAAGATAGAACCGAAATAGAAAAATCTATCACTAACGAAAACGAAGCAGAACGTCCACAACTTTTAATAGCCACTCAAGCAGTTGAAGTAAGTTTAGATATTGATTATGATGTGGCTTTTATTGAAAATGCACCAATTGATGCCCTAATTCAGCGGTTCGGAAGGGTGAACCGTGCTGGTAAAAAGGGACAAGCACCAGTTTACCTGTTTGAAAATATCATTGGGAATACCCCTTTTTATGACGATGAAGTCTTGAAAAATACTTGGAGTTATATCCATGAACTAAATGAAAAGGCACTCTCGGAGCAAGATTTAGTAGATGTTTGTAATAAGGTTTATGCAAATGGATATAATGAAAATCAAGAAAAAGACTTTAAACAAGGCATCGAGAATCCAATAATTGAGCAATTTGAAACAAATTGGATTGCAGGCGACTGGCGAGATTGGGTTGAAGATATTATTGAAAATAAAAATCAAAAAATTGAGGTACTATGTTCAAACTTATTACCAGATTTTAAGAAACATATCTCAAACAGAGAATACATTGAAGCTAATCAGTTGCTCGTGTCTGTTTATTTTTATGAAGCTAAAGAAAAGAAAAAAGATGAAGAGAGTGGAATATTGATAGCTCACAATTTATTTTATGATGAAAACATCGGTTATAGAAATAGTGAGGATAAGTTTGATGATAGATGTTTGTAAATAGATTATTATTACTAACTTTACCATGAAAATTGAAAATTATATTTACAGATTTCATGGATATTATAAGAAATATAGAGCCGTTGTTGGCGGAGTATCTAACGATTTTTCCGGTAGTGGGTATCATTGGGCCTCGCCAAGTAGGTAAAACTACTTTAGCTAAAAATTTAGCTAAAAATCAGCCAGTTCATTACCTCGATTTGGAGTCGGCTGCCGACCGGCAAAAACTTTCTGACCCAGTGCTGTATTTGCAAAATCATCAAGATAAGCTCATTGTTTTAGATGAAATTCAGCAAATGCCGCAACTAATGGCAGAACTTCGGGGCATTATTGATACCGATAGACGAGTAGGGCGGTTCATTATTTTAGGTTCGGCGTCGCCTACTTTGATTAAAAAAAGTGCCGATTCGCTCGCAGGTCGAATTGGTTATATTGAGCTTCCACCTTTTACGCTCAATGAAGTTGGGTACGAAAACGAAACCAAACTTTGGCACAGAGGCGGTTTTCCGCTTGCTTATTTGGCTGGCTCAGAGAGAGGGAGCATGATTTGGCGGAAAAACTTTATCAGAACCTACATCGAAAAAGATTTGGCTTTATTGGGGCTAAGTGCCGAACCCCAAACAATTGAGCGTTTTTGGCGAATGTTGGCGAGTGTACACGGCAATTTGTGGAACTCTGAAAGCATAGCTCGGTCGATGGGCTTAACACACCCAACAATCAATAAGTATTTAGACTTAATGGAAGGTGCATTTTTGGTTCGTAGGCTACAACCGTATTTCATTAATATCTCGAAACGACTGGTAAAATCACCCAAAATATATTTACGAGACAGTGGTGTTCTGCACGCTTTTAAAGATATTATCCAAGAAAAAGACCTGCTCGACGACCCACAAGTGGGTGCATCGTGGGAGGGATTTGTAATTGAACAAATCATTGAAACTATGCAAAATGTTTTGATTAATGGAAACGCCTATTTTTATAGAACCCAACAAGGTGCTGAATGTGATTTGATTATTGAGCATAGCGGAAAAGTAAAAGCCGTAATCGAAATTAAAATGAGTTCGGCACCACAAATTAGTAGAGGTTTCAGAATAACTATGGCAGATACCAACGCCCAACAGGGTTTTGTAATTGCCAAAACCAACGAAAATTATAAAGTTGATGAAAAAATTACGGTTTGTTCGTTGGCCGCTTTTTTAAATGATTTTTTACCCAATTTGTAGATGTTTATCACCGCTACGCTCGTCAATTATTTGATGCTTTGCCATCGGAAGGTCTGGCTGCATGCCAACGGAATCTTGATGGAGCATACATCCGATTTGGTTTCGGAAGGTAAACTGATTGGTCAAGAAAGTTATCCGCAACGTGCCGAACGCTGGACCGAAATCGAGGTTTCGGCAGAGTCATCATCTGGCGTTCGATTGGCAGCCAAAATTGATTTCTTTGACCCAAACGCCGGTATTGTGCATGAAGTCAAAAAATCTGATGCCAAAGAAGCGGCTCATGTCGCACAGGTACAATTTTATTTGTATGTCTTGCGGCTCAACCAAATCAAAGCCGAATACGGTTGGATTGAGTATCCAAAACTTCGTTCGATTGAAAAAGTAACCCTGACCGAAGAAGACCAACAAAGTGTCGAACGAAAAATTCGGCAGGTTTCGGAGATTATCAATCAAGAAGATTGCCCCGAGAAACTGCCAATTAGTAAATGTAAATCGTGCAGTTTTTTTGAGTTTTGCTGGGTAGGAGAGGAGTAGTGCTTTTGTG
>JALOLV010000278.1 GCA_025455785.1 Spirosomataceae bacterium
GGGCAAATGTGGTTTAAAGTGCTTCATGGTCATATCTGTTTGATAGACCAAAGTTCGGCAGAAGGGTAGAAACAAAAAATCCCCAATATTGGGGAGGGGAATCAGTAAATTACCTTAATCTAACGTGAGTTATGGATTAACTAAGCAGCTAACCCCAATTTATGTGAATTATATTTGATAAAAATACAAGGTTTATCATCAATGAATCTATAAGCAATAATAGCTCCTGCAATAGAAGCAAAAGCATTTTCAGGCTTCCGATGTCGGGAATGTTCAACATCACACACAGAAACTAAAATATCGTTAACAGATTCAATCAAAGCTCGTTTTTTTAGATACTGCTGATGCTCCATAAGCGAAATGACATTTTGTTTCATATTTTTTTTAGGTTTGACAATAAGATGTAACTTATTTACATAAAACCATTCAAATAAGGCAGTATGATAACCTCTATCGCCTATACATATACCTTCTAAACCTTTCAGTAATTTTATCAAAAGTTCTTGGTTATTATCGGCTACATTAGCAGGTGTAAGTAGCCAATTTACAATTTCTCCATAAGAATTTATTACTAAATGAAGTTTGAAACCATAAAACCATCCCGTTGAACTTTTACCCTTTCGGGCATTTCCAAATACTTTATGAGAATGTTCTCGTTTAATATGACATACTTCCATTTTTTTGGAATCAATAAAATAAAGTCCATTTCTACGAGATTGTAAACAACAATGCAATGACCAAAGCCACATCAATGGATAACTTCGTGCCATTAAACTAACAAAGCGTTCATAGCTCGGTGCTTTGGGAAAATAACTACCATACTTATCTTGAATGATTTGATGATAGTAATACTCGAAGCATTTATAACCTGACAAATGATACCCTGCTATAATACAACAAACTTCTGAGGGGCTTAAATCTGGCTCTCGGGTTGGTTTTGTTAATTTGCCAACTAATGAACGAACCTCTTTTTCATACATCTGCCATGATTGGTGTAAATCATCTACATCTATATAGAGGCGAATTAACATTTCTTCTGTAATTTTGATATCCATAAGGGTAATTGTGAGTGTTTTATATTTTTGTCAATACAAAATTACTCATTTTAATTACCCTTTGTTTTTTCACTAATCCATAACTCACGTTAATCTATTTGAATATTTTAGAATAGCAAAACTCATCACTAAATACCCTAAAAACTGTACAGACATCCTAAAAATGCTTAATTGATAATATATTATAGTGAAGTCATCAAAGATAAATTTCGTAAGCAGATAGATAAATAAAGAGAGTAAATAAAAAATAAGTATTGCCAGTGCAATCAAATAATAGCTGTGTTTGGTTGGTATCTGATTTAGTTTTTGCGTATTAAAATTATAGATATAAAGGATTGATAAAATAATATTGTTGAGAATATAAACCAAAGAACCCCAAAATTGAGCTTCTTTATAACCCTCAAAAAATAAGGTATTGATGATTTCTAATATCGCCAATAAACACCCAATCAGAAATATTTGAGGGTATTTATCTTTTAAAATTTGATAAAAAAACAGGCTTATAAAAACTAATTCATTAATGTAATAAAGCGGCGAAATGAAAAATGTATTTGAAATCTCAAACCTTTTGAGAAAAGGCATAAAATATTCGGTGTAGTTTTTTACCAAATATATAAATGTCATTTCGCCGATGGCAATAATAAAAGCTATTAAAGCATACCAAAATAAGGCTTTTATTGCTCTGCTTTGCCGAAATACATTTAATGTGGTCAATAAAAGTATCCCTCTTGACAAAATCAAAAGATACGCAAAAACACTAAGGATTTTATATGCCTGTTCTTCGGTCATTAAGGAAGTTTGACTTTGAAACCATCGGACTTTGTAAAAGACTTTGTAGTGCGAACAGAGCTAAATACTAAACTCAAAATTTTCCAGAATTACGTATTTCCTTCGGAATTGATTGTTGCATCTCTTTTATATATCTTTCTTTATTATCAAGAATTTGAGGTAAATCTGTTACAGGTTTTGCCATGAAACTTTTTGTGTCAATTGGTATAAGCGTCTCTATTTCAGAAATTTTAATTCCTAATGTTCTGTAGTTATCATTTTCTATATAAATTGTCATTGTGAAATTAGGTGCAGAATAGTTTCTTAAATTTTCGTCAATTTTAACATGATTTAAAAATTCTAACGATAAAATAGAATCAACAATAAAATCTTGACTTTTATCAATTGGGGGGTAAATAATTGCAGATATATATTTTAAAATTTTAGTACTATCTTTTATAACTAACGGCATAAAATACATATAAAATTTTTGATTTCTAATAATCTGGAAATGCCCATTTAGCAACACTTGCTCAGTTTGTGAAATACTTCGTTCTATTGCAAGGCTAATTGTTTGACCTCGAATCAAGTCCATTAAATTTGTCTTTAATTTAAAGTCATCTGAGGTGTTATCTCTATACATCACATTTTCAAGAAACTGATTGAAGTTTTTAATTTCGGTCTTTGTTAATTTTGATATGGATATATCTTTATTATTTTCGATATTATATGGCAAATTTGTATTGTTAGATACGTTATTACCAAAATACCAAACTCCACTTTCTATTGAATTTGGTTCTTTTGATATTATCCTAAATCGTTTATAATTTAAAACGTAAATACTCCCTTTAGTATCTGGTTTAGGGTCAAAGATATACAACCACTGTCCAACGGTGTTTTCTTCATAGCCATAAATATTGACAAAGTGCGAATCATTAGTACCAAAAATATTGAAATGATAAATTAATACACAATCATTGTCTATTATTTGTTTGATAGAAGCCCAGCTACAATCCGATAAAGTTTTAAAATCACCTCTCTTTCCCATCAAAAGATTAGGGAAATTTGAAATAACTTCATTACTTATCATTTTTGATTGAGTATCATGTGGAACCCACTTCAGTACAGTAAACTCTTTCTCTCCAAGACTATTTGCAATTGCAGCAGCCCAACAACTATTTGAATAAGTTTGAGGTATAAATGTTTTTTTTAATATTTTCATATGAGCAGATATATATTCGATTATAGTGTAAATATTGAAATTTCTAAAAAAACATGTGTTCAACTCGCTAAAAATCAGCCACTTACACTAAATACTTCTTACAAACCTAAATATCCCGATTATAACCGATTATTTCAAAACATAAAAATGCAAAGTCGTAATTAAGCCTTCGAAGAAGTTCAAAATATTAAATATAGTAAAGTGTCAAGTTATTTTTAACACTTTACTAATTAAACTTAGGCTGGACTTTTAGCAACACCTGGTCCGGGACCGCCACCGCCTCCATGCCAAATTTCTATAATATGATAAAATAATTTGTATTCTTGTTTTCCAAATCGCTCAATTCCAAAAACACAGTAGGAGTCTTTAAATTGAGTTAAAATATTTAAGATAGACACAATATCCTCTTTCAAAATTAAAAAACTGGTATTGTCTAAACCTTCATTTTTCTCAAATCCAGTTTCTTTCATTTTTTTTGCGTCAAAATCTGCACTTATCTGCCCATCAATTATGAGATTTTTACTTCGATTATTAAATTTATAATTTAGAATATTCTTATCTTTATCAAGAACTCCAAACTGTAATGTAACAATAGGGGTTTTAATCCCTCTCACTTTTGTTTTGACGACATAAAATCCGAGTGCATAAAAGTTTGGAGAACAAAGAATTCTGTCTAAAGCCTCTTTATTTAGCATTAAAGGACGAAAGTTAAATTCGTCTGTTGCTTTTTGAAATTCTGATAATCTTGCCATTTTTATTTATGAGTTGGGAAAAAATAAATGAATCTCTGAATTTGGTTGCAATGTTTTCGGCAGCACTACCTTTATTTTATGGTATTCACAAATGGTCATACTCAATTATCACCAAATTACTTATTTTCTACTTTGCATTCGGTCTTATATTAGATGGTATGACATTTTATATTTATAAATTCTTAGACCAAAATAGCTATTGGTCTGCTCCTTTATATTATTTTAATTACTTCGTTATCTTATCGTGTGTTTTGTATTTCTTTCTCAAAAATCACATTTTTAGTAAATATTTAACTTATCTGATGAGTTTAGGTTGTTTATTCCTTATGTCAAGGTTACTTTTTTTTAATGATATTAACACCTATGATAATATTGCCTATTTTTCTATTCAATCATACTTTGTATTAGTATGTTTAATTACTTTTTATATTCAAGCCCAAAAACCGCAAATTAGATTTTTTAATCATCCGCTCTCTTTGATTTCGGCTGGAATATTTTTAAACTGCCTGCTTCCTTTAATTTCAAACCTGTTACAATATAATCTTTACGAAACATCTCCCATTTACTTTCAAATAGCTTTGATAATTCTTAATATTTCAGCTATAATCGCTAATATCTTTTTCTTTTTAGCGTTTAAACACCTCACACCAACCTCCACTCCAAAGCCTTCACAACTGCCTCGGGAGCCGAATTGACGTGTAGTTTTTCGTAAATATTCTTAACGTGACTATGCACGGTATTAAAACTAATATCGCAGGCATCGGCAATCATCTTGTAGCTCATGCCTTTTACCATACATTGTAGCACTTCTCGCTCACGCTGAGTA
>JALOLV010000279.1 GCA_025455785.1 Spirosomataceae bacterium
GGACAAATGCCCCGAACTTATAAAAATGGTCAGATTTATACAATCGGTTCGCCTGAGTTTACGGGTTCTGATTTTATTGGCGGAGCTGTGATTGGGGGTGTTTGGTACGAAGGCAATATTTATCCTGAACAATACCGAAACTCTTATTTCTTTGCCGACCACGACCCGGGATGGATAAAAAGTGTGATGTTCGATAATAACATGAACGCTACTGGGGTAAACGCAGTCGGAGACACACCCACGGGTATTTCTTGCATGGCGTACAATCCAGCCGACGAATACATATACATTTGCAATATTATCACAGGTACGGTTTCAAAAATTATTTATAGCGGTAATTTGCCACCCACTGCCCGAATCGAGGCTTCAAATCTGTACGGATTTAGCCCATTGACAGTACAATTTGATGGTACAGCTTCTACTGACCCCGAAAATGGAACTCTAACTTACTTTTGGGATTTTGGCGATGGTAATACGGCTACCGGTGCAACGCCGTCACATATCTTTACGACTTCAAATAGCGATGCAGTTTCGTTTGATGTAACCCTCACTGTAACCGATAACCAAGGTCAAACTGCCACAAAAACGATTAAAATATCGCTAAATAACACGCCCCCGACCATTGTATCAACGAGTATTGATGCTTTTGATAAATTTAGCAACTCTAACACCACCGTTAATTTATCGGCTAATGTACTTGATTTAGAAAGTCCAAATAATTTTACGTATAAATGGGAAGTCTATTTACACCACAATACGCATTCTCATCCTGTTCAGACCTATTACAGCAATAATTCTAATACAAACCTCGACCCGCTCCCTTGCGACGACCACATTTATTATTATCGAATCACGCTGACGGTTACGGATATTCACGGGCTATCAACCGTTATGTACAAGGATATTTATGGTAACTGCGGAACATTCCCCGATGATACCCCACCCACCACTCCTGTAATTATCTCAGCTTTGCCCCAATCCGACAATAGTTTAATTTTGAACTGGGAGCCATCCACCGATAACCAAGCGATTTCTACCTATGAGTTATTCAGAAACGGCGTAAGTGTTGGAGTATTTCATCATGATATTTTGAGTTATCATTTTTTTAATTTGACTATCGGTCAAACCTACAAATTTACCCTTGTGGCTCGCGATATAGCAGGCAATGTTTCTGACCTTAGCAACGAAATGACAGTAACGTTCCAGCTTCCGCAAGATTGTAGCAATATTACATATTTATCTGACCTAAACTGGGTTTCAATCAATGCTGATGGGCCTGATTATGTCAAAAAAGATATTAGTTACGATAATAATCCTCTGCGAATCAGCAATACAACTTATGCAAGAGGCTTATCAATGCACGCAAATTCTGAAGCTGTTTTTGATATTTTACCAAATACCAAGAGGTTTAAGGCTGTCATCGGTATTGATGACGAAATGACCCAAAGTACCTGTGGTTCGGTAGTCTTTAAGGTATATTTAGATAATGTTTTGACGTATGAATCGCCTACGCTTTATACAAATTCAAACGGAGTTTTGATAGATTTGAATGTCGAAGGGCATAGCCAAATTAAATTAGAGTCGAATATCGGACAAGATAATTTTTATTGCGACCACGGAAACTTTGCCGATGCTAAATTTCTTGACTGTATAACAGATATTATAGCCCCATCAATACCAACAAATATCTCTGTGAGTACCAATAATTCTGACCTGATTCTGACTTGGTCGCCTTCTACCGATAATGTTGCTGTTACCGAATACAAAGTCTTTCTGAATGGCGTATTATATGCCACATTACCAGCCACTCAAACTACTGTTACATTGACCGGAATGGCAAATCAAACGATTAAAGATTTACATATTCAGGCTTATGACTATGCAGGAAATATCTCTTCGAGCGGGAGCATCAAGAAATGTGTCGAGGTCCTCACAACTACCGAGACCTATTTTAGTAATCAAAACTATAATGTTTCAGTAAACGGAATCTTAAACTCGACTTCTACAATTGAGCCAAATGCAAGGGTAAATTTTACGGCATCCAAAGCTATAATTCTCAATCCGGGCTTCAAAGTAGATAGCGGCGGAGTCTTCCAAACATTCATTGTTGGCTGTACTAACTAAATTATTCTTTTCGCAGAACAACATTTGGTTGTATATTTGTGTTAGAATATTGTAGTTTGTCAAAGAATTATGTGAAATTTAGGGGATAATCAATCGAAATTTAATTTTCGACGACATTGGGTTATTCACTTATTTAATTCCGAATACGGCACTAATTCACTAATTCAACGTTTGAAATGGGTTGTAAATCATGTAGTACAGGCGGTTGTGGCTCTGTAAAAGCAATAAATAATAAAGAAAAATCAAACCACGTAGGTGGTTGCAACAACAACGGAGCCTGCGGCACAGGTGGCTGTAACAAAATGAATGTTTTCGATTGGTTGTCGAACATGGACGTTCCGACCTCGATGCGTTATGATGTTGTTGAAGTCAAATTTAAAGGTGGCCGCAAAGAATATTTCCGAAATTCTAATCAGCTCGAACTCTACACGGGCGATTTCGTCGTTTGCGAGATGCCCACTGGCTATCACATCGGTACGGTTTCGTTACAAGGCGAGTTGGTACGCTTACAGATGATTAAAAAGAATTTTGTCGATAACGATGAAATCAAGAAAATCCTCCGTAAAGCTACCGAAAAAGACATGGAAAAACACGAACAGGCAATCAACCGTGACTTGCCGACGATGTATCGTGTCCGTGAAATTGCCAGAGAATTAAAACTTCAAATGAAGGTCTCCGATGTCGAGTTTCAGTCTGATAATACCAAAGCAACATTCTTCTACTCGGCCGATGACCGAGTCGATTTTCGAGAATTAATCAAAGTTTTGGCGGGCGAGTTCAAGATTAGAGTCGAAATGCGGCAAATCAGCCTTCGTCAAGAAGCCGCCCGAGTAGGGGGGATTGGTTCGTGTGGTCGAGAACTCTGTTGCTCGACTTGGCTGACGGATTTCAAGGCGATTCCGACCTCGGCGGCTCGTTACCAAAACCTGAGTTTGAATCCAACAAAACTTTCGGGCCAGTGCGGGCGACTCAAATGTTGTCTAAATTACGAACTCGAAACGTATATGGATGCTTTGAGCGATATTCCGCAAATCGAAAAACCGCTCAAAACCGAAAAAGGCGATGCAATGCTACAAAAGACGGATATTTTCCGTAAAATCATGTGGTTTAGCTATTACAATGATTCAAATTGGCATTCACTTCCGATTCCAAAAGTACTCGAAATCGTCGAAATGAACGAAAGCGGATTGATTCCTAAAGCCCTCGATGACCTAAGCCTGCCCGATAGCATTTTAGAAAAATTGCCTAAAAACAGTGATTTAGCACGTTTTGATAAGCGTCTGCAAGATAGACGTAAGTCGCAGCAAAACAACAACCAGAAACAACAAGGGCAGCCGAATAACCAGAAGTCGCAGCCGAATCAAAATCAGCAAAGACCGCAAAATAATAATCAATCACCCGCTCAGAAAAACCAGAATATTCAGCCTACGGCTCAATCGAACCAAGGGCCAAAACCGAATAATCAGCAGTCTGGGCAGCCGAATCAAAAGCCAAATAACCAAAACCCGAATCAAGGGCAAAAACACCAACCTAAAGGCAATCAGCAGCAGCCTCAACAACAGCCTAAGCCGCAGAATCAAGCTGAAAAACCTCAGGCACAGGGTGGAGAAAACCAGCCAAAACAGGGTAATAACAAGAATAAATATTGGAAAAATAAAAAGAAAAAATCAGAATAATGAAAAAATATTTGCTTGTTACTTTTGTTTCGATTGCTCTTTCGTTTTCGATTTTTTCTTGCGAGGACAATTCAATTTGGAAAGGACACGAAGACATCAAAGATGGCAATTGGTTTATCAAACAAGTTCCTTCGTTTAGCTTTGAGGTCAAAGATGAAACGCTCTCTTACAATGTCTCGTATTTGGTTCGCAATGCGGTTCAGTACCCATACTACAACCTTTATCTTACCCGCGAATTATACGATGATAAAGGTAAATTACTCAGTTCTAAACTCGAAGAATTAATCTTATTTGACCAAAAAACTGGCAAACCACTTGGCGAAGGACTCGGCGATTTATTCGACCATAAAATATTGACTTTGAAGAATATAAAATTCCCCAAAAAAGGGAAATATAAGATGCTACTCAAACAATATATGCGTCAAGACCCACTCGTTGGGATTCTTTCGGTTGGCATTAATGTTGAGAAAGTAGTCAAACAATAGTTCATGGTTTCGGGTTTTGTGTTTTGAGTCGAGAGCTAAAGCCGAAACACCAAACACAAAATCCGAATCAAGAATGAAACTGCCTTTTTTTCCTTTAAACTTAGTTGCCTACCCGCACGAAGACCTCAATCTTCATATTTTTGAGCCACGTTATCGACAATTAATAAATGAGTGCCTTGAAACAGGCCAAACTTTTGGAATCCCCCCTTTTATTAATAACCGCCTACTCGGATATGGTACTGAGATGAAAGTCGTCGAACTTTCAAAACGCTACGAAAACGGGCGTATGGACATCAAAACACGTGGTTTACGAATATTCAGAATTACAACGGGCGTATGGACATCAAAACACGTGGTTTACGAATATTCAGAATTACTGATTTTCAGAACCCGATGGATGACAAATTGTATGCCGGTGGAGATGTAGTTTTTATTGATAACGAGGATTTATCCGAAGAGGTAAATCCCTATTTACAATCATTAACCGAGAACCTCTACAAAATTCTCAAAGTAAAGGTAGATTACAATAAATCGTTTTACCAGCCTTTTAGCTATCGAATTGCCCACAAAATTGGCCTTTCACAAGCCGAAGAATATGAATTATTGACGATTCCA
>JALOLV010000280.1 GCA_025455785.1 Spirosomataceae bacterium
GGTGGTAATCGAAACAAAAACATGGATTAGATTCATCGAAGCTAATTTTTCAATAATATCGCTATCTCGTAAAACCAAAGCATTTTTTGTAAGAATACCAACTGGATTGCGGTATTTTAAACAGATTTCAAGTATTCGACGAGTCAATCTGAATTCTTTTTCGGCGGGTTGATAGCAATCGGTATTGCCCGAAAGACTTATCGGAAAACCCTCCCAGTTTTTGGACTGAAATGCTTTTTCGACCAATTCAGGAGCATTCTTTTTGACCATTATTTTTGATTCAAAATCCAACCCTGCCGAGAAACCCCAGTATTCGTGCGAATTTCGAGCATAACAATAAATACAGCCGTGTTCGCAGCCCTGATACGGATTGACGTATCTTACTCCGTACATATCGGGGCTATCAATAAAATTGACGACTTTTTTGGCATTTTCGGCAAAATATTGCGTTTTTACTTTCGGTTTCGGAAAGTCCTCGTCATAGAACAATTCGTCTTCATCAGCAACAAAATGGTGAGCCAAAAACCGATTGGCTGTATTTATTTGTGAGCCACGGCCCTTGAGGTTTTCCATTGGAGTATTGGTTTATAAATTCAAAGTTCATACGGCGGGTGTGCAAAGTAGTTACATGCTTGATAAAATTGTTTTTCTACACACTTCACCGATTTCGCTTCAAAATCTGTACTTTGGTAAATAAATTAGTATATTCAGTAACCATATTATAAATTGAGTAGTTATTCAGACACAGTTAATTTCTAATCAAACGATTTACAACCATGACCAAACTTATCATCTCATTTAATCTAATTTTATTTAGTTTGTTCGGATTGTTTTTCTTCAACAAAACCGAAGATTTACGACCAGAGACCCCTATCACAATTTGTCATTCATTGCCAAATGACATGGCCGAATTTGTGAAAGACCCTGCTTTTGTTGCCTTGCATCTCTCGCCACTTCCTTTAAATTACGATGCAAAAGGTGAGAAAATCACACTAAAAGTTGCCGATGGCTCTACTGCGAATGCTTATTTTTTGAAGGCTAAGAAAAAAAGTAATAAATGGTTGTTTGTTTATCAAGAATGGTGGGGACTCAACGACAACATCCGTCGTCAAGCTGATATTTTTTATAATGATTTGGGGGGTGATGTAAATGTAATGGCATTGGATATGTACGACGGTAAAGTAACCGCCGACCCCAAAGAAGCAGGGGCATTGATGCAAGGAGTGAAAGAAGACCGCCTCGAATCTATCGTAAAAGCGGGTGTTGCTTTTGCAGGCTCAAAAGCTAAAATCGCCAATGTGGGCTGGTGTTTCGGCGGAAGTTGGTCGCTCAAATCGGCACTTTTAGGTGGTAAACAAACCGTTGGGTCGGTAATGTATTACGGGATGCCCGTTCGTGATGTAGAAAAACTCAAAACACTAAACAGCGATGTCTTGGGATTATTCGCTACCGAAAAATACATTTCAAAAGAAGTTATCGAAGATTTCGCCCTCAAAATGAAAGAAGCAAATAAGCAGCTTGAATATAAAATTTTTGACGGGGTTCATGGTTTTGCGAATCCGAGCAATCCGAAATATGACGAAAAATTAGCTACCGAAGCTTACGGAATGGCTTTGGGATACTTGAAGAAGAGATTTGGTAAATAGTATTTGATTGCAGATGGTCAATATCGAATCATACCTTCGCTTGATTCTTCATTTTGTAATCACCCCATTAATATAGAGCAATCCGAAAAATTAGTAGATAAAAGCAGATTTGAAAAGTATGTTTTTTATCATTAAAGAAATACCTTTGTAAACTATCTTTCTTTTGTTCAATTCAATCTAAATATAAAAATAAAACTATGAATCGTAGAGAGGCCATTCAAAGAGTTACTTTGATGCTGGGTGGGGTAATGTCGGCTCCGCTAATGGCTGGAGCAATGGGTGAGGTGCTTTATACAGGTGAGAGCGTTGCTGTTGCCGCCGACCAAGAAGCTCTTATTACCGAACTCGCCGACGTTATCATCCCGACTACCAGCACCCCCGGTGCAAAAGCGGCTGGATGCGTGATTGCTACGTAAAAGCCGACCAAGAGAAATTTTACAATGGATTAGCCAAGTTTGAAGAAGGCTGTAAGTTTGCCTACGGCAAAAATTTTGTTGAATTAAGTGCCGACGAGAAAAAAGATGCCGTAAAGAAAATGACTGTCGCCGACAAAGAGACATTTCTACGTCTCAAAGAATTGACCGTGACAGGTTATTTCACTTCTGAAATCGGTGCTACACAGGCTTTAGCCTATTTGCCGATTCCGGGTAGATTCGACGCTTGTATTCCGCTCGAACCCGGCCAAAAAACTTGGGCATTATAATCATTCAACAATCTATTCACCGTTAAACTAACAGAAATGAACTTAAATATAGATGCAATAAAAGCCCAAACCTTTGATGCCATTGTGATTGGCTCGGGGGTTTCTGGTGGTTGGGCTGCCAAAGAATTGACCGAAAAAGGTCTCAAGGTCATAATGATTGAAAAAGGCAAAATGCTTGAGCATATTTCGGGATACGAAAACGCCATGAAAGACCCTTGGGATACGATGTATAACGGTCGCTTGACGGTTCAACAGAGAGAATCTCATCCAAAACTTTCGAGAGATTATCCTTACAATGAGCTGACCGAAAAATATTGGATGAATGACTCGGATTCGCTCTACCAAGAAGAAAAAAGATTCGACTGGTATAGACCCGATATCGTCGGTGGTAAATCAATCATGTGGGGGCGGCAGTCGTATCGTTTATCGGATATTGATTTTGAAGCTAACCTCAAAGAAGGTATTGCAGTAGATTGGCCAATCCGCTACAAAGATATTGCTCCGTGGTATTCTTATGTTGAGAAATTCGCTGGGATTTCGGGCGAAAAGCTAAACCTTCCTCAATTACCCGATAGTGAGTTTCTGCCAGCTATGCCAATGTATTGTGTAGAAGAACACGTCAAGAAAAGTATTTTTGATAAATTCGGTGGTCGTATCATGACGATTGGGCGGGTAGCAAACCTCTCGGCTGCCGAAAAGGCACAGATGGGTGTTGGCCGCAGCCAATGCCAGTATAGAAACAAATGCTCGCTGGGGTGTCCGTATGGGGCTTATTTTAGTACGCAGTCTTCAACCCTGCCAGCCGCCATGAAAACCGGACGCCTGACGCTTCGCACGGATGCCATCGTAAAAGAAATTATGTACGATGAGAATAAAAAGCGTGCTACTGGCGTAAGAATCATTGATAAGAATACCCTCGAAGTTACTGAATTTTATTCAAAAATCGTCTTTGTTTGTGGTAGTACGCTCGGCTCGACAACGGTTCTTTTGAATTCAATCTCAAATCGTTTCCCTAATGGGATGGGGAATGATTCGGAGCAATTAGGACACAACCTAATGGACCATCATTTCAGAATTGGGGCCAGTGGCGATTGGGAAGGAGGAGCCGATAAATACTATTTTGGACGTCGTGCCAATGGTATTTATATTCCACGCTATCGCAATATCGGTAACGACAAACGTGATTACCTCCGTGGTTTTGGCTATCAAGGTGGCGGAAGCCGCAAAAACTGGGCTCGCAAAAACGGCGACTTATCGTTTGGGGCTGATATGAAAGAAGAATTGACCAAACCGGGCGAATGGACGATGAACTTAGGTGGCTTTGGGGAATGTTTACCGTACTACGAAAACCGTGTGTATCTACACAAAACCGAAAAAGATAAATGGGGAATGCCAGTACAAGTCTTTGATGCAGAATTTAAAGAAAACGAACGAAAAATGCGTTTGGATATGATGAATGATGCCAAAGAAATGCTCGAAGCTGCCGGAATGAAGAATGTCAGAGCGTTTGATAATAAGTCGTACCCGGGCATGGCCATTCACGAAATGGGTACTGCCCGAATGGGAAGAGACCCCAAAACATCGGTACTGAACGGCAATAATCAGATTCATGCCGTACCAAACGTTTTTGTTACTGACGGGGCTTGCATGACCTCAGCATCTTGTGTGAACCCTTCGCTAACTTACATGGCTCTTACGGCTCGTGCCGCCGACTTTGCCGTTAAAGAATTGAAAAAGAAGAATTTGTAATAATCTTCACATTGCCTAACCCTGACAGCCTTTCAGACGCTGTCAGGGTCAAAATTGCCCTATTCAACCTCTCTGCTTAAGCCAAATGAAATTAATTTTATACAAAAAGTCTTACCTTTTGGTAGGCTTCTTCACCCTTCTGTGTTCTTATCTTTTTGCTCAAAGTAAAGCCTCTGTCAGAGGCAAAATCATTGATAGCCAGACCAGCAGCCCTTTAAGCTATGCAAGTGTTAGGATTTTTAAAACGGCTGATAATAAATTAGTTATGGGTAATATCACCGATGAGGCTGGTAGTTTTACAATCGAAACTGGGTTTGGCGATTTCTATGTTCTAATCGAATTTATAGGTTATAAAAACTTCAAATCAGAGCCTTTTACTGTTAGCCGTGAACAATCCATCAAAGATTTAGGGATTCTGAAAGTTGAATCTTCTTCGCAGACACTTAATGAAGTAGAAGTCCGTGCCGAAAAAAGTACGATGGAGTTGGCTCTCGACAAGCGGGTGTTCAATGTCGGAAAAGACTTGGCAAATGCTGGTGGTACGGCAAGCGATGTGCTGACCAACATTCCATCGGTTTCGGTAGAACCCGACGGTGGAATCAAACTTCGTGGAAGTGATAACGTCAGGATTTTGATTGACGGAAAACCCTCTGGTTTGGTTAGTTTCAAAGGTGGAGCAGGTTTACAGTCGTTGCAAGCCAGTATGATTGAGCGTGTAGAAGTCATCACCAACCCATCGGCCAGATACGAAGCCGAAGGAATGGCGGGAATCATCAATATTATCTTGAAAAAAGACCGTAAACAAGGTTTCAATGGCTCTTTTGATATTATTACGGGGTATCCCATCAACCAAGGGATTGGGCTAAATATGAATTATCGCCATCGCAAAGTAAACTTTTTTGTCAATTATGGTTTAGCTTACAGGATTCTGCCAAATATTTCTCAAACTTACCAAGAAGTTTACGATGAAAATGCCATTCAGATTTCGGACCAAGACCGAAAAGGGACATTAGAAGGATTCAACAATAATATCCGTGGTGGTTTGGATTATTTCTTCAACGAAAAAACAATCCTGACGGCTTCATACCTTTTTAAGCGTAGCGACGCCCACCGAATCACCGATTTTGTGTATAAAGATTTCATTAATAACCAGACAAATCTCATAAGGACAACATTTAGACAGCAAGATGAAATCGAAGACGAACCCAATTCGGAATATGCTTTGACATTCAAAAAAGATTTTGAGAAAAAGAACCACAATATAACCGCCGAAATCAGATTTATTGATAACTGGGAGCGTTCGGACCAATTATTTACCCAAAATGCTTTTGATAAAAATAATCAGGTTGATAAAGAGCAAACCCTAATTCAGAAATCTCTAAACGACGAATACGAAAAGCAGTGGCTTTTTCAGGTTGATTATATCCAGCCAATCGGAAAAGAAGGGAAGTTTGAGGCTGGGCTAAGGAGCAGTTTTAGAGATATGGTGAATGACTTTTTTGTGAGCCAACGCAATGAGCAAGGTGAATTTGAGTTTTTGCCGGGGTTCAAAAACTATTTTATTTATAATGAAAACATCAATGCAGCCTACGGGATTTTGGGCAATAAAACCAAAAAAATATCTTATCAAGCGGGTTTGAGAGCCGAATGGACGGATGTAAAAACTACGCTTCGGGAGACCAATGAAGTAAATCCTCGCAGATATGCCAACCTTTTTCCGAGTGGACATGTTTCTTACGAGGTCTCAAAAGAAGATGCCCTCCAGTTGAGCTATAGTCGGAGAGTTCGTCGTCCTTTTTACAATGATTTGAGTCCTTTTTCGACCCTTGCCGATAACCGAAATTTTTTTGGGGGTAATCCAAACCTCGACCCCGAATTTACTAATGCGTTCGAGATTGGGCATATTAAATATATGCAAAATGGTTCGTTTAGTTCGAGCATCTATTTTAGAAGTACCACAGATAAAATCCAGACCATCCGAACAGTCGATGCCCAAGGTTTTGCCACAACCCGACCCGAAAACCTTGAGGGCGAAAAATCGTATGGTGTAGAATTTGCCAGTCAATACAATATCCAAAAATGGTGGAAGACCGATTTTAGCTTTAATTTCTTCAAAGCCATTATTGATGGTAGCAACATCGACCGTGATTATCGCCGTGAGACCTACAGTTGGTTTGTGCGTCATAGTTCACGCTTTTCTTTGCCAAAAAAATTAGATTTGCAGTTTAGAGCCAATTACGAAGCTCCTCAAAAGACTGTTCAGGGGCGTCGATTGGCGTTATATTTCTTTGATATTTCGGTAAGTAAAGAGGTCTTTAAAGGCAAAGGAACATTGAATCTAAGTGTTTTGGATGTATTAAATTCACGGATTGCGAGATTCGTTACCGAAGGTGATAATTTCTTTACCGAAAGCCTTTCACAATTTCG
>JALOLV010000281.1 GCA_025455785.1 Spirosomataceae bacterium
CTTGACTTGTACAAATTTTCAAGGTCTGATTGCTCTGTTTCTGTTAATTTTATATATCGCATTAACAAAAATATAAAAATAATTCTGTTTAATTACTTACAATTTGATGCCTTTCATAATTTCGTTCCAAATCCAGATGGTATGTTATAAAAATAGCCGCTAAAAACAGCGGCTATTGATTTTTTAGCTTAGCATTACTTCACCCAATACTCCGACTTCTTTAGGTTCATCAAATGCGAATCGGTAAACATCTTCAATCACACTCAAATCGCTTGGTTTGACATCAATAAGTGACTTGATAAGACCGTTATGTAAATTAAAGACCCATCCGTGGATATACGGGTAATCACCCGTAGCCCATGCTTTCTGCACAATCGTTGTCTTAACGAGATTCCTTACTTGTTCGACTACGTTCAATTCTACCAATCGGTCAAAACGTTTATTTTCATCCGTTATGGCTTCTAATTCGTCAGTGTGCATATTGTAAACGTCTTTAATATTGCGAAGCCATTTGTTAATCAAACCGTAATCCTTGTTGCTCATTGAGGCTTTAACTCCGCCACAATTATAATGGCCAACCACTAAAATATGCTTTACATTTAGTACCTCAACGGCGTATTGAAGCACACTAAGCATATTCATATCTGTATGAACAACCATGTTTGCGACGTTTCGGTGTACGAATATTTCACCTGGTTGTGTCCCCGTTACTTGGTCGGCAGGTACTCGGCTATCAGCACACCCAATCCAGAGAAATTCTGGTTTTTGGTCAGATGCCAATTGAGTAAAATAATCGGGGTCAAGGTTGAGTTTCTCACCTGCCCAAGCTTTATTTGCTAAAAGTAATTTCTGATATTTTTGCATAAAAGTTCTATCTCTGTTTTGTTTTTCTCAATGTAATTCCTTTTAAGTCGAGGTTGATACCTCTTGATTTGGCCTCTTTAGCAAACTCATTCAATGTTACATAAACATCATAATCAATAAAATTTGCCTTTGTTGCATCTACATACACATTGTCGCCATCCTCGATTCTACTCAAAACTTTGGCAACTTCTGCACGGTTAAAAAAGAAAATATCTTTGTTAAAAATAATTAATTTAGAATTACCCTCAGTTTGATATAAAACCGCCGAACGAAAATTAGTATATAAAACATAGCCAATTCCTACACCAAGCCCAATCAAAATACCGGTCAATAAATCTGTAAATACGATAGCAATAACCGTAACAATAAATGGTACAAATTGATTTAGCCCTTCTTTATACGCTGCCACAAAAATTGATGGTTTAGCCAATTTATATCCTACCATGATTAGGATGGCCGCCAATGATGACAATGGAATCATATTGATGATTTGTGGAATAAATATCGCACAAATCAGAAGTAATAGGCCGTGAAAAATCGTCGAAACTTTTGTTTTGCCCCCAGATTGAAGATTTGCCGAACTACGTACAATTACCTGCGTGAGAGGCAATCCACCAATAAATCCAGAAATCATATTACCAAACCCTTGTGCAAAAAGTTCACGGTTAGTTGGGGTTAGACGTCCTTCGGGGTCGAGTTTATCAGTAGCTTCAACACAAAGAAGTGTTTCGAGACTGGCGATAATTGCAATCACAAAAGCAGTTTTCCATACCATCACATTGGAAACCGCAGTAAAGTCAGGGAAACGAAGGAATGAAAAAAATTCGGCAAGAGAATTGGCAATTGGTAAACTTACTAAGTGTTCGGATTGTAGTTTTAGACCACCACTAAAGGTTGCGTTCATGACAATCCCGGCAATCACACAAATCAATGGCCCCGGAATTTGGGCTAAAAAACTTATTTTTTTTGATAATAAATCCCAAACATTGAGAATCAAAAGCGAAACTAATCCAATCACCAATGCACCAGTTTCAAATAAGTCTTTGACTCTGAAAAGTTCCGAAAATGTGTTTTCTCCATCGGGTTGAAAGAAACCAAAATCGCCTTCAAAATCTTTATCAAGTCCAAAAGCATGGGGTAGTTGTTTGAGAATGATGATTATCCCGATTGCAGTAAGCATCCCTTTTATAACGGATAAAGGAAAGAAATAGGCAATTTTGCCTGCTCCAATCAACGAAAATAGAATCTGAAAAATACCCGCAATAACAACCGACAACAGAAAGGCTTCATAAAGACCTATTGCCTGAATTGCATTATAGACAATAACTGTAAGGCCCGCTGCTGGCCCGCTCACTCCGAGTTGCGAACCGCTAAATAAGCCTACAATGATACCGCCCATTACTCCTGCAATAACACCAGCAAATAGCGGGGCACCTGAAGCTAAAGCAACACCGAGACAAAGTGGCAAAGCCACTAAAAAGACTACTATACCCGCAGGTAAATCATTTTTTAAGTAAGATAGAGAAACTGAATTTTTCATTTAGAATAAATAATAGGTAAACCCAATAACCGCCAGATACCAATTGGATGGTAACTACTTGATTATAAAGCAAAAAAGTTTACTGATTAATACGCTAAATACTCAGGTGGGGGCGTATGGATGAGCGAATTGAGAGATTCTGCGTAATTTATCTCAAAAAAATAGTAGAGTTTATTTGAGTTTAGAGGCTTAAATTGCAAATTAAAAGTATGCAAATCAGTCGAAATTTTGTCTTCTTCAATAGCTTTTTTATTTTCCTCTTTGGTTTCATCTTCTGATTCTTCGTACAACTCACAGCAATCTTTTTCGAATATATCCAGTAGATAATCATCGATTAAAGATAGATTAATTGTAAATAGTAATATGAATGAAATGAATTTGAGCAAAGCAATCCTATTGATTTTATTGATAAAGATATACATTTCATCAATAATAACCAATATGATTATAGAAACGTTCTATAAGTACAGATAAAATCCTTGTATGAATGTTTTAAATATTATTAAAAAAATTTATTTGTTCAAATCCAGATATGATATAAAAAACTGATAATCAATTCTTTAATTTGTAAATAAAAAATTAAAATCACTGTTAAAAATAAAGTGATTCTAAAAAAGGTTTCAAACTCAATAGATTTGAGAAATCACTTTATAATAAAGTGGAATTCCGAAAATAACATTGAACGGAAAAGTGATACCGAGAGCGGCTGTCATGTAATAAGTGGCATTTGCTTTTGGTAATAACATCTTGATAGCCGTAGGGGCGGCAATATAAGATGCACTCGACGCCATTGTAGCCAAAACGACTGCTCCGCCTAAACTAAGACCTGCTAATTTGGCTGCACCAAAACCCAAAAAAGCCGAAATGAGTGGCATTGCCCCACCAAACAAAATCAGAGAAATTCCAACTTTTTTGAGTGATTGCAATTGCGAACCAGTAACAACTCCCATTTCGAGCAAAAATATCGCAAGAAAACCCTGAAAAAGGTCTTTGAAAAAGAAGTTTAGCTTGAGGTTACCTACCAATGACATGTAGTATCCGATGAGCAATCCACCGAGAAGTAGCAAAATACTCTTGCCTAAAAATACTTCCGAAAAAACTTTTTTGAAATCGGTTTTGGTATCAGACCTATTTATCAGGAACTGTACGAGCAACGCTCCAGTGATAATTGCGGGGATTTCGAGCAAAACCAACAAAACAGTTGAGTATTCTTCATAAATCAAGTTCTTCTGATTCAAGAAATTACTCACAATGGCGTATGTAACAGCACTTACCGAACCATAATGGGTTGCAATGGCAATGCTATCGGTAATTGTAAATCTTAATATTTTTGAAAGAATAGTATAAGCGACAATGGTAATTGAAGCACCCAAGAGAATTGTTACCAAACCCGGTACGATTACCGAAGAAATTTGGGTGTGTTGAAGTTCGATTCCACCCTTGATGCCAATTGCCAATAATAAGTAAATACTCAAAACAGTATAAAAAGAAGCAGGAATTTTGAGGTCAGATTTAAAGATAGAGCCAATTAATCCTAAAACAAAAAATAAAACTACGGGGTCCATTTACGAAGAGTTCTTTATAAATTTGATGCAAAGTTAGGCTAATAACCCTTTTGAGTCTCATTTATTGATAGCTTCAATGAGTAAAATTTCAAAAATAGAACTATACAAACAATTAATAGAACAACTCAAGGAGGTTGATATTCAAACGTTTATTTTGAAGAATCCTTTGAAATTAAACAGCGATGATTTGAGGTTGGTCATTGAGCAAATCAATGCAAGACAAAAGGCCAAAAATAAGAATCCAACTTGGAACAAAAACCCCGAAATCGTTTTTCCTCCTGCCCTCTCGGTTGAGCAATCTTCTTCCGAAATCACGTCAAATTATAAAGCAAGTTTGGTTTCGGGCAAAACGTTGATTGACCTAACAGGCGGAATGGGAATTGATACTTTGGCATTTGCTAACAGGTTTGAAAAAGTAATTTATGTTGAACAAAAGAACGAACTATTTGAAATAGCCAAGTATAATTTTGAGAAATTGGGCATTCAGAACGTTAGTTTTATTAATGAGGATTCGGTTCAATACCTCGCAAAAGCAAAAGAAACTTTCGATTGGATTTACTTAGACCCAGCCCGCCGAGACCAAAGTCAAAAAAAGGTTTTCAAAATCGAAGATTGTGAACCTAAT
>JALOLV010000025.1 GCA_025455785.1 Spirosomataceae bacterium
CCGCATTAGCGGCAAATAAGACACTAAAAGAGTAGTTTTTTAGTAAATTTGATTAGAATGTTATAGGTCTGTTGGTTTCCGGCAGACCTATTTTTTGGATTAATTATATTATTAAAAGTAAAAATTTAATTTTTCTAATATTGTAGTACTGCCATTTTCATACTTTCAATAATACGATTAAATTTAGTTCTGAATCTAAGCAACAATTCAAGACAAAACTCGTAGTTAAAATGTGTTAAACAAAAAATCAGTATGAAAACTATCTTAAAAATCTCATTTGTAGCAGTATTTTTTTTATTAATCGCTTGTTCAAAGGAAGACCCTGCTCCGACAAAAACCCAACTCATTTCAAGAAAATGGAATACAGAATCGGTTACGGCCGTAGTCAGTGGCCTACAACTGAATGCTTATACCAAAGGCGGGTCTAATAACCTAATAAATTTCTCGAACTTTACTGCAACACTTTCAACAGATGGAAGTATCTCAATGGTAAATCCAACCAATGGGCAGCTAATTAACGGCAAATGGGTATTTGAACAAAATGAAACAGTTGTGAACGTGAGCAACGGTCTGTTTATTCTTACAATCCAAGAATTAACTCAAAACAAAATGATATTTAAAATGCCTTATGAGATTCCGACCGATGATTACAAGGCTTTTGGATTATCTAAGGGAATGAAAATTGAAGCTACATTTACAATGAGTTCAAATTAGTTCTTGATTTTGAATCCGTATGGGCAGTGACGACAGCCATTTTTGCAGCAATAGCCCCTTTTCTTATGGTATTTCTCAGTAAATACCATAAAACCATTTTCAAAATAGTAGTCTTCCGACTCAAATCTCTGCTTTTTGTTATTTTGATTTAGATTACTCAATGCTTTATTTTTTTTCTGAATATCAATATATATAATACTTTGAATGGTAAAATTGTTTCAAAAAAATGATGAAAATTACAAACCGAATTGCAACCGAGCAGGATATTGAATCAATTTTGAATATTTACCTCAACTCAAATCTCGATAAAAATATTTTAGATGTTGAATCCGCACAATCAATTTTCAAAAAAATTGCTCAGTACCCTGACTACAAATTTTATATTGTAGAAGCTGATAATCAACCTATTGGAACTTTTGCACTCTTGATAATGGATAATATCGGGCATCTTGGAACGCCCGCAGCGGTTGTTGAAGACGTAGCAGTAATTGCGGAGTATCAAGGCAAAGGAATTGGCAAGATGATGATGGAAACTGCCATGCAAATTGCTAAACAAAAAAGTTGTTATAAACTTACACTTTCGAGCAACCTCCGCCGTGAGGCAGCTCATGCTTTTTATGAATCGCTCGGTTTTACAAAGCATGGATACAGTTTTTTGATTGAATTCTGAAATGAAATAGTCTGATTTCGATACTCAAAGCTACAAAAATCGTAACTTTGAGGATGGAATTATTGAAAATAAGCAAGCTATCAAAATACTACGACGATAAAAATCCTGCCGTCAATGATATTTCATTTATACTCAATCAAGGCGAAATCTTGGCTATTTTGGGCGAGAGTGGTTCGGGCAAAACAACGCTACTACACCTCATTGCCGCACTCAAAGAACCCGATTCGGGTGAATTATTGATTGAAAACAAAACAATCACGCCACCATCTGAGAAACTCATTGCGGGGCATCCAGATATTAAATTAGTCAAACAAGATTATGGACTTTTTCCGAATATTTCGATTCGAGAAAACATAGCTTACGAGCTGCGATTTTATGAATCAAACTACCGCCACAAAAGAGTTGAGAAACTCATAAAAATTAGTAATTTGGTCCATGTCCAAGACCATTTGCCAAGGCAAGTTTCGGGTGGCGAACAACAACGTGCCGTGATAGCAAAGGCCATTGCCGAACGCCCAAAACTTCTCCTGCTCGACGAACCATTCAGCCATTTAGATTCGAGAAACAAACGTAAACTCAAAGAAGAAATACTTCAGATAATCCGCCAAGACGAGGTCTCTTGTATTTTTGTTACCCACGATGTCAATGATGCGTACGGCATGGCCGACCGCTTGGCTATCATGCGAAAAGGGAAGTTTATTCAGTTAAACACTCCCCAAAAACTATATCAAAACCCTCACAATCAGTACATTGCCGAAATTACGGGGGAAGTAAATTTGATAAAACCAAACGAAGCCTTGTATAGATACTTAGTTCAAGAAGAATCTTCAAACTTAATTTTAATTCGTCCCGAAAAAATAAGAACCACATCCAATTCTCAAAACTTAAAAGCCACTATCAATCATGTACGTTTTATGGGTTCATTTTTTGAAATAACGGCTGACTGTTTGGGTTCAAAACTGAAGTTTTTTCATGATTCAGAATTAACCTTTGGCGATAGTATAAACTTACAAATTGTTGATTTTCAGCTAATTAAAAAATAATTATTGAGAATCGTGGGGGATTTTTGCAATTGGTTTGTCATAGCTTAAAAGGATTTTAAGTAAAAATTTATGAAAAAGCTAACTTTTGATTTTAAAAGCACTTATCAACTATTTACAGTCCAGTTGGTTTGCTTTGTGTTATTGACAATCACTGCAATCGCCCAAGCCCCTCCACTCGAACGAATAGTTACGATTAGAGTGAACAACGAACGCCTCGATAATACGCTGAAACAGATTTCTAACGCAGCAAATTTTACGTTTTCGTACAATCCATCTGATATTGAAGTAAGTAAAAAAGTGTCATTAAATGCACCAAATCAGACAGTTAGAGAAGTTTTAACTACTATTTTTGAGAACTCCGTCAGATTTAAAAGTCGTGGAAATTACGTTATTCTGCAAAAAACTGAAACCAAAGAGAATGATGATTTTTTCGTAATGGGCTACGTTTCAGACGGCGAAACGGGGCTAAAAATTGAGCGAGTCAGTATTTATGAGCCAATCTCGCTGGCATCGGCCGTTACAAATCAGTATGGGTATTACCGAATCAAGATTTCTTCTGAACTAAACAATGTCAATCTTTTGGTTCGTAAACAAAATTATGAAGGCGAAAAAGTGGCCATTAAATCTAAGCAAGACAAGGTAATCAATATAAAACTAAGCCCCATAAAAGTAGCCGAAGCTAAAAAAATCGCAACCCCAGTAGAAATCATTCGCCCAATTTCGATAAAATACGATACAATTCCTGAAAAGAAATTAGATAGCATACCGTCGATTATTATTCCACCTACCATTGAGGAAAAAACTGAAACCAACAACGATAATTTATTCAAGTACAACTATCGAAAAGACTTTGATTACATCCAAAATCGACTTACTGACTGGTTCTTAACTGCCAAACAAGCCATTCATGAGCAAAACGTTGGCGATACACTCTATCGGCCTTTTCAAGTTTCGCTTTTTCCGTTTGTAGGTACAAACCACACCCTGAGCGGAAACGTTATCAATGATTTTTCGTTAAATATCATCGCTGGCTATTCGCTGGGAGTAAGAGTATTAGAAATGGGTGCGGTGGCCAATTTAGTCAAAGGGAATGTCAATGGCGGGCAGTTTTCGGGAGTTATAAACTTAGTTGGACAAGACGTTACGGGCTTACAGGGGGCGGGTTTTCTCAATTTAGTTGGTAGAGAAATGTATGGTGTGCAAGGTGCAGGATTTGCAAATATCAATGTAGGGCTTGCAAAAGGTATGCAAGCCAGTGGCTTTACAAATATTGCTGCTAAAAACTTTTCGGGGGTTCAAGGTACTGGTTTTGCTAATTTGGTGGCACGAAATATGCCCGTGGGTGTGCAAGGGGCAGGTTTTGCCAATTTTGTGGGCGGAAATGCAAATGGTGTGCAAGCATCGGGAGGATTAAATTTTGTGGGGGGTAACTTGAGAGGAGTTCAAGCTTCTGGTGGACTAAATATTGTTGGCGGAAACCTTCAAGGTTTTCAAGTTGGGGTTTTCAACTTTGCCAATAAAGTAAAAAGCGGCATGCAAGTCGGGGTGTTTAATTATTCAAAAGAAAATAAAGGATTGCCTATCGGTGTACTTAGTTTTGTAAGCAAAGGTGGCTATAAACGACTCGAAATCAATACTGATGAGGTAAATTTATTGAATGTAACATTCAAAACGGGGATTCCTGCATTTTATAATATTTTGACAGCGGGTTATAATTTCAACATCGAAGGGCGTCCGGGTTGGTCTTATGGATATGGCATTGGTACGGCTCGCAGATTCAACAAATTATTTTGGATGGATTTAAATTTGGTTTCATCGGCACTTGAATTCTGGAATCGTGGCGAAGTAAACAATATTCATAAGTTAAGCCTCGCTTTAGAATTTCATTTGTCTCGCAGATTGGCTCTTTTCGTTGCTCCGACCGCAAACTTACACTTGAGCAATGTCGCCAAACTCGATTTTGATAATTATGGTCTGCCCAAATCACAACCTAAAGATGTAAGAGTCTTCGGAAACGACCTCCAAATGACCTCTTGGATTGGCTTCCAAGGCGGTATTCGGATATGTAATAGATAGGCAATGGCTTAGTCATTGTCAAACAATCAAATTCTTATCTATTAATCAAGATTTAATGCAGTTCAAATTGGGTTTTGTACATAAATTTGCGATTATTTTTAAGCAATCAAAACTACAATGTACAGAAAAATACTTTATTTATTATTGGTTTCATCGGGTGCTATTTTTGCTCAAAATACGCAAACGATTCGTGGAAAAGTCTCGGACATTGACAGCGAAAAACTACTTGGAGGTGCTTCAATTTCATTGATAAATACAAGTTTAGGAACAAAATCAAACGAAAATGGGGAATTTATCTTCGAGAAAGTACCAGTAGGACGCTATCAACTCCAAATAACATTTGTTGGTTATCAAACCCAAAAAATCACTGAACTTATCCTCGAATCTGGCAAAGAGTTGATTCTGGACATTAAATTAAAAGAATCTTCAAAAGAACTTAGCGAAGCCACTGTCAAAGCAGCATCAAACAACATTTCTGGTGCATTGACGAGTATTCAGACAATCACCATGGAGCAAGTTATGCGGTATCCAGCCACTTTTCTTGACCCTGCACGTCTGGCAACTTCTTTTGCTGGTGTAGCAAATGACAACGACCAAGCCAACGGGATGGTTATACGTGGGAACTCTCCGAATGGAGTTCAGTGGCGTTTAGAAGGTGTCGAGATTGTCAATCCAAATCACTTGAGCAATGCGGGAACTTTCAACGACCGTGCAACACAAAATTCAGGTGGTGTCAATATTCTTTCGGCTCAACTTTTGGGCAATATGAATTTCTTGACTGGTGCTTTTCCTGCCGAATACGGTAATGCTACGGCAGGTGTGATGGATATGCGATTGCGAAAAGGCAACGACCAAAAACACGAGTTCACAGCCCAAGCTGGCATCATCGGGGTCGATTTAGCAGCCGAAGGCCCGCTTTCTAAACACTCAAAAGCAAGTTATTTGGTCAATTATCGGTATTCGTTTACTGGTCTATTGAGTTTGATGGGAATAAAGTTTGGTGATGAAGACATCCGTTTTCAAGATTTGGCGTTCAATCTAAATTTCCCAACCAAAGGTGCTGGTACATTCACAGTTTTTGGGATGGGAGGCCTCAGCAGCAATGTTTTCAAAGCCAAGGTTGATAGCCTTAAAGAATTTGAAAAAGACCTACAAGACATCACTTTTGAAAACCGAATGGGAGCAATCGGAATGACTCACAATGTGAATATTGGAGACAATGGCAATTGGTACACTTCTTTTGCTCTTTCGAGCCGTGAGAGTTTCAGGCAAAGTTTGATAGACAACCGAATCAACGAAGAAGATAACATTGATGATTACAAAACATCGTTTTACTCGGCATTTACCTATCGAATCAATCCAATTTTTAGAATAAAATCCGGAATTTATATTGATAAAACGGCTCAAAGTGTAAATCCGAGTATTTTTACCCCGGCTAACAACCTTAGAAAATACAATGCCGATGTTTTCGGGATTCACCCTTTTGCTAATCTTAATATCACAGCAAACCCAAGATTAAGTTTTAATGCTGGCTTATATTTGGCAAATTATTTAGAACTTTATACCACAACTTCGGCCGAGCCTCGTTTATCGGCCCAATACAAAATCGGCAATCGTAGCAGTCTCAATCTGGCCTATGGTTTACACAGCCAAATGATACTTGGTACGTCTAATAATCTCATAAAATCGCATCATTTGGTGCTTGGCAATCAAATAAATTTCAAAAACAATAGCTATTTCAAAACCGAATTATACTACCAAAGTTTATTCAGAATCCCGATAAAAAGTTTAGCAAGTAGCGAATCTTTAGGTTTCAGTTATTCTCTCATAAATTTGAGCAACGGGCCAACTCCGATGTTGCTTTCTCAAAATGGAACAGGCGAAAACTACGGTTTAGAATTAACTTATCAACAATTCTTAACCAACGGTTATTATTCATTGATAAATCTATCTCTTTATAATTCGACTTATGTGGCATCCGATGGCAAAAAACGTAATACACGATTCAACGGAAATCACATTTTCAATGCTACCTTCGGAAAAGAATGGACCAAAACCCGTGGACGTTTTTGGGGGATAAATGCCAGAATCAATTGGCTTGGAGGATTTAGAGAAACTCCGATTGACGAAGCAGCTTCGGCCACGGCAAATACAACAGTTTACGACGAATCAAGGGCTTGGAAAATCAAACAAAAAGACTATTTCAGACCTGATGTTAGGGTTTATTTCAAGAAATCTAAAGCAAAGTATTCACGGATGTTCTCGATTGATATTCAGAATATTGCCAATTATCAAAACGAATCGTTTAGCTATTATGATACATTCCGGCAAAAAATTATTCGAAGATACCAATTGGGCATTATTCCTCTACTCAATTATCGCTGGGAGATATAAATCAAATAAAAGAGGCACGACTACTCAGACGTGCCTCTTTTTTTATTCTTGATTAACTTATTCTACCACTTTCTCTCCTTCGAGGTCATTTCCCTGAATATTCAAAATCACTTTTATCACTTTGCGATTCGAATCACGGATAAACTTGGTTGTTCCACCGTAACCCACCACTTCGTAAATTTCATTGTCGGTCGATGTTTCTTTAGTTGGAGCCAATTCGGCCGAACCTTGTCCGACCGCTTCACCATACATCTTATTATCTTTTATAGTAACAATTACTTCTTCAAAGGGTGCTTCTTTAAATTTGTACTTGCCTACATAGTCTTGGTAAACAGCTGGGTCAACTGTGACAACTGCGGTTGTGATAGTAGATGAAGAACTTTGTGCATTTGAGTTTAGGCTAACGAACAGAACCGCACAAAATAGTAATAGAATTGTTTTTTTCATACTTTGATTGAGTTAATATTAATTGATATATAAGAATAAGACTATTTTTTAACAAAAAGTTACAAGACACAATTATTTTTTTGTAAATATTGATTAGTACTCAAAACTAACTAAAGATATATTTACTACAAAATTTTGAAGTAAAGTATATTTTATCTATAATTGCAGAAATAAATAGATAAATTATACAAAATTTTTCATCATTATAGATGAATTGATTATAAAGAGTCATAATTTACGATAAAAGATAAATCAATGAAAGTAACCGAACACATCCAGCAAGCCAATGGCAAACCACTTTTTTCGATTGAGATAATTCCGCCAGCAAAGGGCACCGACATCAATGAATTATTGGGTTCGATTGAGCCTATGTTGGAGCTAAAACCTGCTTTTATTGATGTTACATTTCATCGTGAAGAATATTTCGATAAGCAAATGCCCGACGGTACAATACAACAGATGAGTACCCGCAAACGCCCCGGTACGGTTGGGATTTGTGCTTCAATTCTACATAAATTTGGCGTGGACCCCGTTCCACACGTACTTTGCGGAGGCTTTACCAAAGACGACACCGAAGATTTCTTGATTGACCTCAATTATCTCGGTATTGATAATGTTTTGGCTCTAAGAGGCGATGCGGCAAAGCCATATAATACTTTCAAACCAAAAAACGGCGGGCATAGCTATGCAAATCAATTAGTTGGGCAAATCAAGGACATGAATGTTGGTAAATACCTGCACGAAGAGGCCGAATACCTCAACGCAAGCGATTTTTGTATCGGTGTGGCGGCGTACCCCGAAAAACATTTTGAGGCAGATACACTCGAATTCGATTTTGATAACCTCAAAAGAAAAGTAGATGCTGGTGCCGATTATGTTGTAACTCAGATGTTTTTTGATAACCAAAAATACTTTGATTTCGTCAATAAATGCCGCCAAAATGGCATTAATATTCCGATAATTCCGGGTTTGAAGATTTTGGCAACCAAAAAGCAATTAGACATTCTACCTAAGATTTTTTACTTAAATTTACCTGCCGATTTACGCAAAGCAGTAGAAAACTGCGAAAACGATAAAGCTGCCAAACAAGTGGGTATCGAATGGTGTGTGCAGCAATGCCGCGAATTAGTAGAGTTTGGCGTGCCATCGTTGCACTTTTACACAATGAGTAAGTCAGACACGACAATGGCGGTGGCTAAGCAGTTGTTTTAAAGGGGAGTTTCTTAAAATTGTAGTTTTGTGAGTTGTTGCAAGGTGTTAAACTGGGCAATCGGTTACAATACCACAAAACTACAATTCTTGAAAGTATTATTTATTTTGGAGAAAATCTGATATAGAAATGATAGTTGTTTCACCAAATCTGTTTAAGTCTAAAAGGTCTTTATCACCTGTCAGCAGATAATCTGCTTTTCCATCTACCGACAAAGAAAGTAAAAAATTATCTTTTGGGTCTCTACAAATTTCGATTTGAGATTTAACATTCACAAAATCAGCATATTCATCAATTGTTTCGAGTATTTCTTCAATATCCGAATCTGAAAAAAAACGTCTGAATTTCGGGCGTTTTGCAACTTCAAGGAATTCGTCAAGTAATTCTTGACTGAAAACTAAAATACCTTGTTTTGAAAATATAATTTCATCAAGTTTAGTATAATCTTTAGTGATTAAAAAACTAATCCAAAGATTGGTATCAATAATAATTCGGCTAACCTTATTTTGCATATCTTTTACCTCTTACTATCTCTACCTCTTTGGTTATTTCATCGAGTGACGGTGCCGAATTTACTTTTGAACGAAGTCTTTTCAGCACGTCAGCAAAGCCATTTTTAGGAGAATCTTGAATGGCAATAAGATTTAAATCTGCCAAATCCTTTAGAAGTCTAACAGCTTTAGGATTCAATATGTCAATTCGCATAGTATTCATAACATAAATTTACTAAAAAATTATTTATTTATACCCCCAAAGTTAAATTTTCTCTCTTACTTTACTTCCTGATTATTAGGCTATTCAAACTTAAAATAATTGTATCAATATCATTTACCTAACCCAAAAAAATAATTTCCACTCTCCTAACTGCGTTCGCTATCCTATTTTTATTTACTTTGAATCAAAAATAAAGATTCAGAGAAATCCATGTCAAAATTCAATATTTATAGTTCGTCGGCAGGTTCGGGCAAGACATTTACACTTACCAAAGAGTATATTAAACTCGCACTTCAAAGCGACAAAGATTACTACATCAAACGAATCCTTGCGATAACATTCACCAACGATGCCGCACAAGAAATGAAATCACGGATTCTGGATGCTCTCAAAGAGTTTGCCGACCTCAGTGGTTTCAACGAAAATTCAAAATTCTGGGGAATGTTTCAGTCTATCGTCGAAGAAACCAATCTTCCGCCCGATATGCTGCAATTCAGAGCCGCCGATGTTTTTAAATATATCATCAAAGAGTACTCCGATTTCTCCGTAAAAACGATTGATAGCTTTGTAAATCAATTGGTTAGTGCTTTTACCGAAGATTTGGGGCTGCCATTCAACTACGAAATCGTCCTCGATAAAGACAGCGTATTGCTCGAAGCCGTCGAACGCCTCATCGAAAAAGCAGGAAACGATGAATACAAAGGGATTTCAGAGGTTTTAGAAGATTATATCCGCACAAAAGCCGACGAAGGCAAAAGTTGGAATGCGATTCCGACCGAACTTGCCAATTTTAGTCAAAACATCCTCAACGACCAATACTACGGTTTAATCAGCAAACTCAACGGCTTTGAGCCGCAGGATTTTCAACAAATTCGGAGTCAGATTTACGCTTTTATCAAATTATTTGAAAAAGAAATCACCGACCGAGCCAATTATGCCCGAAAAGTTATCGAGGATGCAAATCTCACGATTGACGATTTTACTCGAAAAAAAGCCGGAATTGGTGCTTACTTTGAAAATTTAGCTCTTGAATTTGAAAAAAAGGTGGTCGAAGAACCCAATTCATACCACCGTGCCGCTATCGAAGAAGACGTTTGGTACACCAAAACGACCCCTTTGCCAATTATGGCAATGATAGATGGAATAAAAGAACCACTCATGGCGATTTTTAACGAAATCCAAGAAATCCGAAAAGAAAAACTTCCACGTTTTCTGTTATACAAGAGTATTTTGCCGCACTTCCACAAACTGGCATTATTGAGTAAAATCAAAGCAGAATTTGATGCAGTTCTCGATGAAAAAAACCAAGTTTTCATTTCAGAATTCAATCGAAAAATCCTGAATATTGTTTTAAACGAACCCGTTCCGTTTATTTATGAACGAATCGGCGAAAAGTACAATCATATTTTGGTCGATGAGTTTCAGGATACATCCGAAATGCAATTTTTCAATCTTTCACCTCTGATTGCTAACTCTTTATCCAAAAACCACTTTAACCTTTTGGTGGGCGATGGCAAGCAGTCTATTTACCGTTGGCGAGGCGGAAAAGTGGATATGATTGTGCATCTTTTCCATAAAAATGTCGAACCATTGGCTCAAAACCTAAGCGTTTATTCAAGCCGAATTGATGATTTAATCACGATTCAACGAAACCTAAATCCGGTATCTCTCAATACCAATTGGCGAAGTTGTAAAGAAATCATCGATTTCAATAATGAGTTTTTTGAGCAGATAACTAATTTATATTCAAGCACTTATCCATTCATCAGCGATGTTTATGGCTCAGATTTCAAACAACAACTTCCACCAAAACCAAGACTTGGAGGACAGGTTTCAGTAGAATTTACCCAAAAAGATGGTGAAACTGACCCAATGCTCGGTAGAATATTGCTCATTTTGCAAAACGTCATTGCTGATGGATATTCACTCAAGGACATTGCGATTCTGTGCCGTTCAAACAAAAACTCATCGAGTGTAGCCAATTTCTTAAAAGAGCAGGGTTTTGACATCATATCTTCTGACTCGTTATTGCTCAAAAATTCGGGTTCGATTCGGTTGTTGATTTCATTCTTAAAAGTCCTGAATCAAGTAGATAACAAGCTGGTTAAATATGAAGCAGCTTACTTATTTTACCAGCAAATTCTGCATCAAATCCCTGATAATGAAGCAAATAAAGAAATATCTGAAACAATTGATTGCGAAGACCTAAACGCTTTTTACGATTGGCTCGCAACCAAAGGTTATTCATTCAATCCATGGGGATTGCAACGTGCGGGATTATATGAAATTACTGAAAAGATAATCCAGACTTTTGGACTTTTTGAAAGAAGTAAAGATAAAGAATACCTTTTTAGATTCTTAGATATTGTCTTGAATTTTGGATTGAAGGAGAGCAATCACCTTCAAGATTTCTTAAAATATTGGGAGGATAAAAAAGATAAAATTTCGGTCGTATCTTCGGATGAAGCCGATGCAATTACAATCACCACAATCCACAAATCTAAAGGACTCGAATACCCAATTGTGATAATTCCGTATGCTAATTGGGCGGTTGAGCCATTTCATAATTCTACTATTTGGGCAAACTACGAAGGCATTGATTATCAAGAATTTAGAATCAGAAAAGAGGACAAAACAATCAAACTCGAAGCGTCGCCAATTCCCGTAAACAAAACGCTCGAAAATACTGATGTCAAAGAACAAGTAGCAGCCGAAAGACAATCAACCTTTCTCGAAAACCTCAATATGCTCTACGTGGCTTTTACTCGCCCAACCGATAAACTTTTTGTCATTTCGGAGAAAAAATGGAGTGCCAGAAGTAAAAAATTTGAGTTTGGGGGCGTTGCCAAATTAATGAAGGACTACCTTGACTCGCTTGGGCTTTATAACGATGAAGAAAGTATTTTTGAGGTTAAAAATTCTAAAACTATCAGAAAAGAGAATAAAAATAAGGTTTATGAATCGGTAGTCAGGCTAAACAAAATCATTTCGGAAGACCGAAGCGATAGATTAAGATTGAGAAGAACCTCTGAGAAAATTTTTGACCCCGAAACCCTCGATAAAAGTAAAGACCGAGGCAACAAAGTGCACGCTGCATTTGCCAAAATCCGAACCAAAAATGACATTCAGAATGCTATCAGAGATTTAGAATTTGAAGGAATCATCAACCAAAACGAAGGAGAGAGTATCCAGCAAGAAATTGAAAAAGTGATTAATTTACCTGAATTATCCCCTCTTTTTGAAGAAAACCTTATAATTGAGAACGAAAGAGAGATACTTTTGCCCAATGGAGAAATCCAACGCCCCGACCGTGTTGTAATCAAAGACAATGCAGTTTACATTATTGATTATAAAACCGGAGCCCCTAAAGAAAGCCACAAAACGCAACTTGGACGATACGGAACTCTTTATCGACAAATGGGTTATCAGCATGTAAATCTGATGCTGGTATATTTAGAGAATAATGAAGTGATTAGTTTATAATTTATGCAACGAAACGACATACTCTGGAAGGCAATATTAGAAGATGTTTTTGATGATTTTCTTAGATTTTTCTTTGAAAATGCGGATGAGATGTTCGATATGAAACGTGGATTTGAATTTTTGGATAAAGAATTAGAGCAATTATTCCCGTCTGAAAGTGATATTTCTAATCCTAAATTTGTTGATAAATTAGTAAAAGTATTTACCAAAAAAGGTAAAGAAAAATGGTTTTTAGTTCACATTGAGGTTCAAGGTTATGCAGATAAAAACTTTGCAAAAAGGATGTTTACCTACTATTACCGAATACTTGATAAATATGATAAACCCATTACTGCATTTGCAATTTTGACCGATTCCAACTCAAAATATCACCCAAAATCGTTTGAAAGTAGTTATTTAGGTACAAATTTAATTTATGAATTCAATACATATAAAATTTATAGCCAATCAGATGTTGAATTAGATAAAAATGACAACCCTTTTGCTTCGGTTGTAGAAACTGTACGGGCGGCATTACAAAAACGAAACTTGACAGAAGATAAGTTATTTGAACTAAAAGTCGAATTGGCTAAGAAATTACTATCAAAAAAGTTCTCAAAAGAAAAAATCAGAGGTTTGATGAATTTTTTACAGTATTACATTCGTTTTGAAAATACTGAAAACTATCATAAATTTGAAGAAGTTATAGATTCATTGAACGAAAACGATAAAGTCATGGGAATCGAACAATTTTTATTACAACAAGCGAGAAAAGAAGGCGTTGAGCAAGGTGTTGAAAAAGGCATCTCTATTAAAGAAATCGAATTTGTAAAATCTTTGATAGAAAATACTGATTTCAATGATGAAAAAATTGCGTTGTTAGCAAATACAAATATAGAACTTGTAAAAAAGACACGAGAATCTTTAAAATAACAATTTCAATCCTTCCCAAAGGCTTTTTTTGAGGCTTTGGCTTGCTTCGATGTCGGATAGAGTATCTGCAAGTAAAAAAGAAATTCCTTCTACTTTCTTGATTTGGTAAGGGGGCAAAAGGATATTCCATCCTAATTTGCTCATTCCGATTCCAAAAGAAATAAACTGATTTGTAGCTTTTTGACCGATAAACGATTGGTAGTCAAGTGTTTTGATTTTACTTAATTCTACTAAATCAACTTGGTCGAGACCTAAACCAACTGCACCCAAAATCTTGCTCAAAAATGCTTTTTCTGAATCAGAAATCTGTTGAGTTAGAATCAAAACCTTTTGATTGAGCTTGATACTTGGTACAATTTCATGTATTACAGTAGGTGGATTTTCATCTTTTTTGGCGGATTCTTTTGGAGTTTGAGAAGAGGCGACTTCACTTTCAACAACTTTTTTTGGCAAAATAGGGCTTTCTACTTCAATCGAACTATTTCGATAAAGTACTTCATTCTGAAAAAGATATTTCGCAATAGCTTGATTCATTAGAAGAAATTCAAAGAATGAACGGGCCAAAAATGACCCGTTTGGTAAAATTTATGCAATGGCCTCACGCAAAATAATAGCCTCACGGTCTGGACCAGTAGAAATAAAACTAATTGGAATATTCAATTCAGCTTCTAAGTAGTCAATGTAGGCCGATAATTCAGCAGGCAAATCATCGTAGGTTTGTAAACCAGCCAAAGAGCAATTCCATCCTTTAAATGTCTTATAAATTGGTTCTACCTCAATGTCGCATAGGTCATAGGGCAATTGCTCCGTGATTTCACCATTTGGTAATTTGTAGTGTGTACAAACCTTCACTTCTTCCAAAATATTCAATACATCAACTTTCATCATAATCAATTGTGTAACACCATTGAGCATGATAGAATATTTGAGTGCAGGCAAATCTAACCAACCAGTACGGCGTGGGCGACCAGTCGTTGCACCAAACTCACGACCTTCTTGACGGATTCTCTCACCCAAATCATCATTCAATTCGGTTGGGAATGGTCCGCTTCCTACACGTGTACAATAAGCCTTGAAAATTCCGAAAACCTCTCCAACCTGACGTGGTGCCACACCTAATCCTGAGCAAACGCCCGCAGCAGTTGTATTGCTACTTGTAACGAACGGATAAGACCCGAAATCAATATCTAATAAAGAACCTTGGGCACCCTCGGCAAGTACTTTTTTCCCTTGATTGATTGATTCATTAACAACATATTCGCTATCTACAAGGTTAAAGTCTTTCAAGAATTCGATTGCCGCAAAAAAGTCTTTGGTTGATTCGGTCAAATCAAATTCAAACTGATAAAAACCTAAAATCTGCTTATGTTTCTCTACTAATTCGTTGTATTTGGCCTCAAAATTTGGTGACAGAATATCTCCCAAACGCAGGCCTTGGCGAGCCACCTTGTCAGAATACGCAGGGCCAATCCCTCTCAATGTTGAGCCAATTTTGGCAGCCCCTTTGGCTTTTTCGTAGGCAGCATCGAGCAAACGGTGGGTTGGAACAATCATCGCTGTCTTTTTCGAGATAACCAAGTTTTTCTTTAAATCGAGGTTATATTTAGCCAAGGCATCAATCTCTTTTTTGAAAACGATTGGGTCAAGTACAACACCGTTACCAATGATATTGAGTGCATCTTCTCTGAATATTCCCGATGGAATTTGGTGAAGAACGTGCTTGATGCCATCAAATTCGAGTGTATGACCAGCATTTGGACCACCCTGAAAACGAGCAACAACTTGGTATTCAGGAGCTAAGACATCAACGATTTTTCCTTTGCCTTCATCGCCCCATTGTAAGCCTAATAAAATATCAACCATTTAGAAATTATTTATTACAAACTTTTAAAATTTAAACCTGAACAGAGGTCTTGTTTTCACAGTTTTCTTTGGCACAAGTACCGTAGAAAATCAAAGAATGATGAAGTATTTTGTATTGCATCATTTCACCAATCATGTTTTGGATATTCTGAACCCGTGGGTCGCAGAACTCGACAACTTTGTGGCAGTCGGTGCAGATGAGGTGGTCGTGCTGACGGCGACCGTATGATTTTTCGTACTGAGCCAGATTTCTACCAAATTGGTGCTTCGTAACCAAATCACATTCTACCAGCAAATCAAGCGTATTATAAACTGTTGCTCGACTCACTTGGTATTTCTTATTTTTCATCGAAACGTATAAATCATCAACATCGAAGTGGTCGGTTCGAGAGTAGATTTCCTCCAAAATCGCATATCTTTCTGGAGTTTTACGAAGTTCCTTTGTTTCGAGATAAGCCGTAAAAATTTTACGAACCTCATCGTAGGCAGCTTGGTTTAGCATCGTGGTCTGTTGTCAGAAAAGTTAATTGTCGAATCAATCAAGAAGTTTTATCTAAACCTAATGATTAATTTACAAACGAATAACAATTACTCACACAAATTTGGCATTTTTTTACGAAAAACACATACAAATTCACAATCAATTCAAAAAAAGAACCGCTGATTTATCGGTTTCAGAATTACATCACGGATTTGTATAAATAAATCGTGAAATAATTAAAAAAACTCAAATAATCAGCGGTTTGTTGGTATTGAGTAAGCTAAAAGAATAAACTTCAAGCTATTTTTTATGCTTCAACAGTTTCTGGTTCTTGTTTACCATAAAGTGCTTCGGCTACTTGATTGAATTCTTCGACCGAAACCGATTTAGTTTCGATTTTGACAACCCCTCTCAAATAATCCAGAATTTTACCATTGAATGCTTTTGCAAAATAATCACGGAATTTACTGCGGTCTTTGTCTTCTTTTAGAGTACGATTCGCCATTTGCTCAATCATATCTTCCATTCCGTCGTAACCGTATCCACCAAAGTAATTACGAATCTCGTTTTTAGCTTCTTCTAAAACATCCGGGTATTCTACTTTTACATCACCAATCGCAGCAATTTCGTTACGAATCAAATCTAAACGAAGACCACGAGCAAAAGCATCATAATCTTTCTCAATTTGCTCCATTGTAAATTTACCTTCGTTTGCTTTGTAAAGCCAATCTTTCAAGAATTCATCTGGCAACTCGATTTTGATGCTTTCGTCAAGCATTTTCTCAATTGCAAAATTGGTCATGAATGAACTCTCACGGTTGTAATTATCTTTGATGATAGATTTAATTTCTTCACGGAAACCAGCTTCGTCACTAACTTTATCTTTTCCGAGAGCCTTATCGAATAAATCTTGGTCGATTTCAGCAGGCTGAACACGAGTAATTTTAGAAACCGTATATTCGTATTCTCCGCTCAAT
>JALOLV010000282.1 GCA_025455785.1 Spirosomataceae bacterium
GATGCTTGTTTGTACGATATAAAAATTACCTTTTTCGAGGAGTCTTTTTCTAACTTCGGCGGTTCTTTCGTTTTGAGCAGATTTGAGCCTGAAGCACACAATATTGCTCTGTGGCTCAACGGCCAACTCAAAGTTTTTGCTTTCGTTTATCATTTTGGCAAACTCTCTACCTAAATCGTACAGATAATCTACGTTTTCGGCAAAAATACCCTCTCCGTAAGTTTTCAGAATTGCGTAAATTTTTACCGACATCATCAGTTTGGTACATTCAAAGGTACGTTTTCCCGAATTAAACCAATCTTGTGAAGTCTGATTTGCCCAAAGGTACTGAGCTTTTTGGTGGAATGTCTGATAGGCATCATCGCCATTTTTAAAAATCAATGCCGTTGCCAATGCGGGTGTCATCAACATTTTGTGCCAGTCGATAACCACCGAATCGGCTTGTTCGATTCCGTTGACCAAGTATTTGTATTTTTCGGAGAATACGACCGCCCCGCCGTGAGCTCCATCTACATGAAACCAAATATTTTTTGATTTGGCAAATTGTCCAATTCCGACCAAATCATCGTACGAACCAGTAGAGGTAGAGCAAGATGACCCTACAATAGCGATTACCTTAAAACCTTTATCGGTAGCATCTTGATAGTATTTTTCTAATAAATCGACCCTGATTTGAAAATGCTCATTGACGGGTACTTTGATGATGCCCTCGCTACCCATACCCATGATTCGGGCGGCACGGTCGATGCAGTAATGAGCCTCTTCTGAAACCATAACTGCCAGTTTTTCGGCATTGCCACTTTCCCAAACATCGGTCAATTTGGCTCTTGCTGCAAGTAGTGCCGTGAGGTTTGCCAATGTGCCACCCGAGGTCAAAAGACCATTGGTGTTTTCATCAAATCCGATACGTTTTGCCATCAAATCAGTTACGATTTTTTCGAGCGGATTCGAGACCAATCCCATTTCGTAAACTGCCATTCCGTTGTTGAGTAGAGTGGTTAGCATACTTGCCGTAGCTGCGATAGGAGCCACCACACCCACTTGATGCCCCATGTATTTTGGGTGATGGAGGTGGGTACTTTTTTGGATAATCGTCTTGAACAAATTATTTGGATTTGGGTCAATACCGGCCTCGAAATCTGCTTGCCAAAATGCTAAACTATCTTCAGGAGATTGAAAAGGTATGACCGTTTCATCGGTTTGATTTTGTGCCGATTCGAGATAGTCGGCTAAAATATCAACCAGTTCGTGGGTATTTTCTCGAAAAGATTTGGGCGAATAAGCGGCTCTTAGGTTTGTCATTGTCTGATGTTTACGATGCAAAACAAAAGTCTTTTACTGATAATAAAAAATGTTTAATTTTGATTAATTGATAGAATAAATTGATTAAATGGATATTCAACAACTCAAAAACTTCTTGGTTCTGTGCGAGACCCTTAATTTCAGAAAGGCGTCGGAGCAGATAAATATTGTGCAGCCCGCTTTGAGCCGACAGATTCAGTTGCTCGAAGAAGAAGTTGGGGCTTTGCTTTTTAGCCGTGATAAAAGAAATGTTAGCCTAACCGAGGCTGGGCATTTTTTCAGAAACGAAACCGATAGGATTTTACATGAATTAGAAAAGGCAATCAATAAAACGGCTCAGCTACACCGAGGTGAGGCGGGCGAAATATGGATTGGACACGCCAGCTCGGCAATGCAAACGGTTTTGCCGCAATTTATCCTTAAAATCAAAGCGATTTTTCCGAATATTAAGACTGGCTTGCTCGAAATATCGAATCTCGAACAAATAGAAATGCTGCTCAATCGTGAGACCGATATTGGGATTGGTCCAAATCTTTTGCTGCCCAATACGATTAATTACAGGGTTTTGTACCAAGAAAACTTTGCGGTATTATTACCCCAAAATCATCCGATTTCTGCTGATAATTTCACGGATTTATCGGTCTTTGCCAACGAAAAATTCATCCTTCCGCCGCTTTCGGTGGGGTCGGGATATGTCGAAACTATCTATCAGATTTGCCAACAGTACGGTTTTCGTCCCGATGTTGCTTACGAATCGGCTCATTCGTCGGGTGTTCAGCGTTTGGTTGAGGCAGGTTTAGGGATTTCGATTGAACCGATTTCGTCGGTTCGTGGGCATAATATGGATATTAAATTGATAGAATTGGCGGAGATTCCGCAAAAAGCCGAGATGATGCTGCTTTGGCTGCGAGAGCGAGAATCCGAATTAAAACGTTTTATGGATTTGATTTAGGCAAAAATTGCATCTACATTTATCTCGAATTCGGGCAAAACAGGCTTGGCAGAGCAAATATCGGAGTCGGTGCAGATTTTGACATCTTTGCGAGAAGTGTAAACATAAACCAATTTGTGTTCGGGATATACATTCCAAATTACTTTTACACCAGCTTTAAAATATTCGGCAATTTTATCTTCGATTTTGTACGAATTATCACTTCCAGAAATTACCTCAATTACAAATTCGGGGATTTCATCAATGCCTAATTTTGTGTTATTTATTTGTTCTCTACTGAAATATGAAATATCAGGTCTCCGCATTTGAATTCCAGAAAGCATCACATCCTGTTCTGCGACTAATGTACCAATTTCACCGTAACCCTTTTTAAAAAAAAGATTACTCAGTATTGCATAAATATAAAGCTGATTTTTGTTCATACCCGTAAATTTTATCAACTCACCATCATTCCATTCGTATTTGAAACCGTCTTCGGGTTCCCATACCATGAATTCCTCCAGCGTTTTTGGCAATGTTGATATTTCTTGCTTTGTTATCATACATCAAAGATGATTATATTATCAAAAATACTAAATGAATGGCAAATGTCAAATAGTTTTTAAGCATGTGTCAAAACCCCCGCTTAGTTTACAATTTCTAAAATGAGTTTATTTATAACTACTGGTCGTTACAGAACCATTGAGATTAAAAGTTTTGCCCACAACTTTACCTTTCTGGTTTTTACAGCCAAATTCGGCCGAAAACTCAAAAGCAATCAGCTTTTTTTCTTGATTGATTCCTTTTAGCTGCATCGAAGCCCGAATCGGGACGTAGGGGTTGCAGCGAGCTTCATCGCCCGCATAAAACAAAATGTAGAAGGGTACATCGCTCAGTTTTTTGGCATTTGCGATGTCTTCTTCGGTAAGTGATTCGACCGGAAAAGGCCCGTTTTTGATTTCGTTTAAGTAATTAATCGTAAATTCTACTTGGTCTTTGGTGTCGGGGGCTTCGTAGGTCAGTATTGCCGCATTGTCTTTTTCGGCTCCTTTGGTTTGTTTGGCAGTGTAGCTAAAATTATTCAAAACGGCTTTGAGTTCACCTCTGATGGGGGTAGTTTTGGCTGTTTGAGAGAGTGCTACTTGGGCAATTATACAAAATAGAAGTACAAATTTTTTCATGTTTATTGGTACATTTTTTACTTTTATGTATAAACGTATTGAGTATAAAGGTCGTATCTATTTCTAAAAATTAATGTGTTATTTTGTTTGTTTGTTTGATGGGTTTTGCAAGATAACCACGACACATTTAGTTTTGATTGAGAGTTACTCAATACTAATTGTCTTTGATGTCAATATCAAGACTCGGGTTTGGGTTTTGTTTTCTGTTGATTTCGATAAAATAGCCTATTTGCAAAAAGTCTCGGCCTGTTTCGTCGTTGATTTTGTAGTCGAACTGATGCAGGTATCCGATTTGTAGAGTTGTGGCCTTTGAAGGTTTGTAATTAAATGCGATGGCCAGACGGTTTCTTTCAAAGTAGGGTTCGTTGTCGGTAAAAAACAGCTCATTGCTGGCACTAATCTGAAAAGGTTTGTATTTGTTTACTTCTTTACCAAAAGGGTATGATAATCCGAGACGATACCGAAAACGATTGCGATAGCCATTGCTGGTAAACCTCATTTCGGCTCGGTAGCGTTGCTCAACTTTGAGTACGCCCAAAGACTGCGAAAGGTTTACTTGTGGCCAGATTCTAAATTCGTCATTGTTTTTTGGGGTTACGAAATTGCCGCCTTCTCGGTAAGTTTGGTAGCTTCCTGCACCGAGTGTCAAGGTAGCGTTTTTGTGGACTTTGTAATTGATACCGCCTTTGTATTCGTAATAGTGGAAGTTATCGTAGAATTTCAATGACCGCAACTGTGCCTCGCCAAAAGCACTCCATTTATTATTGATACCGTATTTTAGATTCAGGATATTCCAGCTACCTAAATCGAAACTTTGGGCAAGAGAATTATTGAATAATAAAAACAAAAGAGTTGATGTAGAAATGGTTTTTTGTAAGTTTTTTTTTGTGTAATGTATCATCATATTGGTTTATAAGTGGTTAATCGAAAATAGTTAATAGCTAATCGAAATTCATAATTATCTGATTATCAGTATTATATCAGCGATTAGACATTGACGAATAACATAAGCTAATTAATATCTTGCACTTAAACTAAATTACTTCAATTTTTTTAAGATAGGACTTTCGCTTTAGCTATTTTTGTTCTATCGGGATACAATATCGGTAGATAAAATCTAAGTCCAATTGATTTCAAGTCCCTTTAGCGACTTTTTGCGAAAGTCCTAATTTTATCTGTTATTAAAGTATTTTTCGAGTTCGTTTATGGCGTTGTCAAGTCCGTTTTCATTTATTATGGCTTGCCCGGCAGTTGTTACATTAGTTTTTATTTCATCTGTCTGAGATTGTCTAATAGCTGAAATTAATTTGTCTGCTGTTAGTTTTTTTACTGGAATGTGAAAACCTAATTTTTTCTTTTCTACGATTTTTCCCCAAGTTGGCTGGTCGGTGTAAAACGAT
>JALOLV010000533.1 GCA_025455785.1 Spirosomataceae bacterium
AGAATCTTTTTCATCGGTAACGTTAATTTATATGAATTAGACGAAAAAACTAAGTAAATGTTGCATCAAATCAGCCAAAAATCATGCCATTAGAAAGTAACTTTTACGGTCAATTTCTCGTTTCCACGCTTGATTTCAGCATCTACGGTTTGTCCTTTTTCAAATTTCCCGAGAGCTTTCATGTATTCTTGCACATCTTTGGTTTCTATGTCTCCCAGTTTCAATAGGACATCACCTGCCAAAACCCCTGCTTTTGCCGCCGGACGGTCTTTGGTTATGCCATCTACTTTTACACCACCTTTGTCGTAAGAATAATCGGGCATGATTCCCATCGTAACTTTAAAAGTGCTACGAGTAGCTCCTGCGTGCGGGTTTGAGGTTTGTACAAAATCAAGTTTAGGCGATTCTTCTACTTTTTCGATTATCGCTTTAGCAAGACCCAAAATCTTGGCTTCACCTTCGTAATTAATCAGATTAGCATCGTCGGTTGGTTTGTGGTATTCCGAATGTGAACCCGTAAAGAAAAACAATACCGGGATATTCTTTAGATAAAACGAAGTATGGTCTGATGGACCTACTCCTGTAGAATCTACATTATACTTAATGCCTTGGTTTCGAGCAATTTGTGGAATTGCCTTGCCCCAAAAACTGCTCGTTCCATAGCCGCCAATGGTTAGCCCTTTGTCTTCACGATAACGCCCAATCATATCCATATTGAGCATAAAATTGACCGATTTTAAATCAATCGTTGGATTATCACAAAAATATTTAGAGCCAATCAATCCTAATTCCTCTCCCGAAAAAAGAATAAACAAAAAATTGTGTTTTTCGGTGATTCCGTTTTTGGCGTAATGATGAGCCAGCTCGACCAAACCCGATGTGCCAGAGGCGTTATCGTCAGCTCCGTTGTGGATGCTTCCTTCCGAATTTGCTTGGAGCGAACTCCCTTGGTCGCCTTTGCCGAGGTGGTCGTAGTGGGCTCCAATTACGATTGTTTTGTCGGCTCCGTTATCCAAATAGCCAACGATATTGGCCGATTGTACGTAGCTTAGATTTGGCCTTCCTTCGCCACCGTATGGTTTTAGTCCAGCCTTCTCAAATTGCTTGATTAGATATTTAGCCGCTAATTGCTCGCCCATCGAGCCAGTGCCACGCCCTTCGAGTTTATCGGATGCTAAGTAAGATAGGTGTTTTTTGATTCGTTTTGCCTCAAAATCGGCTTTTTGAGCAAATAAAGTTACGGGTAATATCAAAAATAGGAATAGACGCATGATATTGATGAGTATTAGTTTTTTACAAATTTAATCCAAGTTTTCAATCTATCACAATGATTTAGGGTCATTTACTATTTTCAAATTACTTGAGATGGCAGGATTTTTGCTCAAAATCTGTTGTGTCATGATTATTTAGAACGTATGAAAAACAGTTTTACAATTTTAAAAAAACTATTCATTTTGAGTGGTTTTTTGTTGAGTATTTGGGGGTGTCAGCCCGATGTCAAAGAATTACCACCGCTCCGAGAATATTATTATCGCAATGCCGAAGTCGCCCTCAAGTGGGGACAAATGACCACGAGAGTCAATTATAAAGAAGAGATACATGGGATTGACCATGTACGAAAGTGCGGTTCATGGTTTTGCCGAATACCAATCTTTAGTCGGACAATTAAATGGACTAACGAGCCTGCCAAAACCCGAAGTAGGAAAAGATTATCACTGGATTTTGAGTATGAATGCTGGTCAGGCGGCGATGCTTCGTAATTTGTTTCCGAATACAACTGACCCCGAAATGGTAAAACGTTCGGTAGAGTATGGGAGAAACGTAGCAAAGGCAATTTTTGAATGGTCGAAAACCGATGGCGGACACGAAGGAAATACCAGAAATTTTGACCCATCTTATTTTTATCCATCTGGGCGAGGCAAATGGTCGCCACCGTTGATTGGGCAGTCAAACATTCGTATGCCACTGCATCCATATTGGGGCAATAATCGAACTTTTACCAGTGCCAATGCCAAATTAGCACTGCCTAAGCCATTAACGTACTCAAATCAGACTGATTCCGATTACTACAAACAGTTTAGAGAGGTTTATGATAGGAGTCTTACTCTTACCCAAGAAGAAAAAGAGATTGCTTTGTGGTGGGGCGATGACCCCAGCGATACTTATTCGCCACCGGGGCATTCGTACAATCTAACCAATATTGCGGTCAGAACGGCAAGACCTAATCTTATAAAAGCCGCCGAAAGTTACGCACGGGTCGGGATGGCGGTTGCCGATGCTTTTATTTGTTGTTGGAAAACCAAATATACTTACCACTCCGAACGCCCAGCGTCGTACATCAGAAGCTATATCAATGGTATGTGGTTGCCTTTTTGGCCCGAGCCGCCTTTTCCAGCGTTTAGTTCAGGACATGCCACACAAGGAGCAGCTGCGGCTACTGTTCTGGCGGATATTTACGGCGATAAATTTGAGATTGTGGATGATACGCATAACGGCCGCCCGTTCGATACCGAGCGTCAGGCTGGTTACAAGACCCGTAAGTTTAGTTCTTTTTGGGCAACTGCCGAAGAATCGGCGATGTCGAGGCTTTACGGAGGAATCCATACCCGACAAGATAACGAAACTGGCTTGCAAGAAGGTAAGAAAATCGGACAGAATATCAATAACCTGAAATGGAAGAAATAACTATTTGATAGTCAGAACAAGATTATAAAGAAATAACTATTTGATAGTCAGAACAAGATTATAAAGTAAACAAGAGGTATTTTGGATATATCTGAAATACCTTTTTTGTTTTTTCAGAATGTCTATTTTTTACCACTAAATGATGAGCAGAAACGCCAAACTTTGTATCAAATATCAGTTAAACCTCTAAACGATAATACGATGCAACGTCGAAACTTCATTCAGGCTTCTTTGGCGGCAGTTCCGGTGGTAGCCGCTGGCAAAACTTTCAAAAAACGTGATAAAAAAGGCTTTGTTGTGAAATCTGGCAAAGACCGCTTCAACCAACCTATCAAATATCGTGGTGTAAATCCCAACGATGTCAAGATTTCTACAAAAGATACCGATGCTCAACTAACGGTTTTGGAATACATTGGTTTTGAGAAAATTGGACCGCCGCTACACGTACATTTCGACCAAGACGAGATTTTTTATGTAGTTGAGGGCGAATACTTATTCCAACTCGATACCGAACGCATGACGCTTAAAGCTGGCGATACGATTTTTTTGCCAAGAGCCGTTCCGCATACATGGCTTCAACTTTCTGACAAAGGTAAATTGGTTTATTTTTTGCAACCTTCGGGACAAATGGAGGAGTTTTTTAAGAAAATGAATGAACTAAAAGGGCCTCCAACCCCCGAATTGATTCAAGAAATTCATTTGGCACACGGAATGAAAGTGCTTGGACCTCCAATATCACTATAAAAAGTTATATTTGGTAAATGATAGATAAGCATCATTAAGATTTATATTTCCGTAGCATCGGGTTTGCAAACCCGATGTATGTATAAAATCATAGAGC
>JALOLV010000026.1 GCA_025455785.1 Spirosomataceae bacterium
GGGCTGATTCACGGACTGGCATTTTCTGAAACGCTCAAAAACTTAGAACTCTCGACCCGCCAAATGGTTTTGAGTATTTTAGGATTCAATATCGGTATTGAACTCATGCAATTAATAATCGTTTTGGTGTTCTTTCCAATTCTTTTACTTCTGTCTAAAACCCGATATTATTCAAATTTTAGGCAAATCGGAGCTATTTTTATGATAATTATGGCGTTATTTTGGCTTTATGAGCGAATATGAAATAAAGCTCACCAAAAGAATTACGCATCATAAATATCTAAATCAATCAACATAGCAATACAAAATGGGTATTTTCAGATAATTCTTATTACTTTTAAGATAGTGAAAAGAAAACTACCTATATGAAAAAAATCATTCTACTACTTTTGGCCTCCTCGATGGCCTTCGCCCAGAAACAATTGGCCGATTTAATCGTCTATAACGCTCAGGTTTACACCGTTGATTCTGAATTTAGTACAGCCCAAGCATTTGCAATAAAAAACGGAAGATTTCTGGCGGTGGGCTCATCAAAAGAAATCCTCGAAAAATACCAAGCCAAGCAGACGATTGATGCACAAAACAAACCAGTTTACCCCGGTTTCTACGACCCCCATAGCCATTTTATGGGTCTCGGACAAATGCTCAGTCAATGCGACTTAGTCGATACAAAATCTTACCAAGATATTGTGGATAGACTCAAAGACTTTGCCAAGAAAAACCCCGAAAATCAATGGATTATCGGACGAGGCTGGGACCAAAACGATTGGGATGTAAAGGAGTTTCCGACCAAAGATTTATTAGACAGGGCATTTCCAAATACACCCATTTTATTGACCCGAATTGATGGACACGCCGCTTTGGTTAATTCAAAAGCCATCTCATTGGCCAAAATAAGTATCAATAGCAAAGTAGATGGTGGGTTGGTAGAGGTAAAAAACGGGGAATTAACGGGTATTTTGGTTGATAATGCAATGGGATTAATAAAAAGAGTAATGCCAATTGCGACCGAACAAGACAAACGAAAGATGCTTTTGGAAGCTCAAAATGTGTGTTTCTCGCTGGGACTGACGACAGTCTCTGATGCTGGATTGCAGCGGAACGATATTGAATTGATAGATAAATTGAACAAAGAAAATCAACTCAAAATCAGAAATTACGTGATGGTTTCGCTCGGAATCGCCAACCTTGACTATTTCATCAAAAAAGGAATTTACAAAACTGATAGACTCAATGTCCGCTCATTTAAACTTTATGCCGACGGTGCTTTAGGCTCTCGAGGAGCATGTCTGCTAAAACCATACAACGATGAGCCTTCAAAAACTGGATTTCTACTGCTATCGGCCAAAGAACTCGAAAGAAGCCTGACCCAAATCTATAACTCTGGTTTTCAGGCAAATACACACTGTATCGGAGATTCGGCCAACCGATTGATTTTGGATATTTACGGTAAATTACTTAAAGAAAAAAATGACCGCCGCTGGCGAATCGAACACTGCCAAGTAGTTGATAATCAGGATGTTCCTAAATTTGGCAAGTATTCAATCATTCCATCTATTCAGGCAACTCACGCAACTTCGGATATGTATTGGGCCGATGAACGCTTGGGTAATGAGCGGGTAAAAACCGCCTACGCATTCAAGGATTTATTAAAACAAAATGGCGTAATCGCCAACGGTAGTGACTTCCCAGTCGAGGCCGTCAATCCGCTTTTTGGGTTTCATTCGGCGGTGGCTCGCCAAGATGCACAAAATTATCCGGCAGGTGGTTTTCAGATGGAAAACGCCTTAACTCGGCAAGAGGCCCTCAGAGCCATGACAATCTGGAGTGCTTACGCCAATTTTGAAGAAAAAGAACGTGGCAGTATCGAAAACGGTAAAATGGCCGATTTTGTAATTTTGGAAGACGATATAATGACGATTCCGAACGACAAGCTACGCAATGTCAAAGTAAAAAATACATTTGTGGGAGGCGAAAAGGTCTTCGGAAATTAACAAAAGTGTGGCACCAAGAGGTGCCACACAACTATACATTCTAATTGAGAGAGCCAACTGGTCGGTTATTTTTTCCGTTGATTTTCATAATATCATCGCCTAAATCTTCACGGGCTTCATCGGCCAATTTTTTGAGTGCTTCAACAATTTTTGGGTAAGTTGCCTGCACATCGTACCTTTCGCCCGGGTCTCTTCTGAGGTCGTATAATGCAAAAGGATATTTAGCATCCTCATTTACGGCTCCCGGAAAACCATCATTACCCGGCTGAAAACCCTCGTAAGTACGCCCGGGATGTTCAAAAACCAATTTCCAATCACCTTGCCGAACTGCTTCGAGCGAGTTTTTTCGGTAATAATAATAAAATGTCTTTCGAGGTTCGGCCTTCAAATTCCCCTTCAAGAGTTCGGTCAAGTCAAAACCATCAATTTTAGTTTCGGGCAATTTAGCCTCGCAAATCTTGGCGATAGTCGGTAAAATATCAATAGTTGAGCTGAGTTTATTACAAATCACCCCTCCGAGAACTGTGCCTTTCCAACGCATCAAGCAAGGAACTCTCTGCCCTCCTTCATAACTCGACCCTTTCCCTTCTCTAAAACCACCAGTCGAGCCAGCATGATTACCAAAATTGAGCCACGGGCCGTTATCACTCGTAAAAATAACCAAAGTATTTTTATCCAATCCGTTATCTTTCAGAGATTTGAGAATCTCCCCTACCGACCAATCAATCTCCATAATTACATCGCCATACAATCCTTGTTTGCTTTTTCCTTTGAATCTGGGCGAAGCACTTATCGGAACGTGAGGCATCGAATGCGGTAAATACAAGAAAAATGGGTTGTTTTTGTTTTTTTGAATAAAATCAACAGCCTTTTCGGTGTAGCGGGCTGTCAGCATACCTTGCTGCTCAAGCGTTGAAATCTCTTCGATTTTATCATTATTACTAATCAATGGTAATGGCGGATAGTTTTTCTTCTTCGGATGATTATCCGTTACGGGCTTACCGTCATAATCAATTGGCCACATATCATTTGAATACGGAATACCAAAGTATTCATCAAAACCGTGTTGTAGCGGCAAAAACTCTTTGTGATGCCCCAAATGCCATTTGCCATAAATAGCGGTTTTGTAGCCTTTTTCTTTGAGTAATTCGGCAATAGTTGTCTCTTTTGGATTAATACCAACTGTCGAGTATGGCATCAAAGCCCCCGATATACCGATACGATTCGGGTAGCAGCCAGTCATTAATGCAGCCCTCGAAGCACTACAAACCGCTTGTGCCGAAAGAAAATTAGTAAACCTAATGCCTTCGGTTGCCATTTTATCGAGATTTGGCGTTTGATAGTCCAATGCCCCAGTTATACCTAAATCACCGTAGCCCAAATCATCCAGAAAAATCAAAACGACATTGGGTGTCTTGGCAGTGGGTTTATTAAAACTGAAAAGCAAAACTCCCGAAGTAAATAGAGCAAAAATTATTTTTTTCATAGTTGAGATTGTAGGGTTGAATGTATTTTTACTAAATCTAAGCTAAATATGGCCCAACTGCAAATTAAATTGGCAATTTAGGTCATTGAATAGTCGTTTTTGATGTCATTGCAAACAATTATATTTCTAATAACTTAATGAATATGTATTGAATCAAGCATGAGTCATTCATCTTGCACGTTGTAAATCAAATTGTTTATAGATTGTGAAATAACTTGGTTAATTGAGAAATATAGAATCCGTGGCACGGCTCAGGGCTTTATTGCTGAAAATTAGGGTTTTACAGCTTAGCCGTGTCACGGTTTTTTCTGGGGAGTTATTTCACAGTCTATCAATTGTTTGTTGTTAGGTACAGTACAGATTGAGGCTACGGTCTCCGCAGCCTTAATTTTTCAAATTTAACTGTAACTTTCTCAACTATTTTGCATCAAATAGCTACAAACCGTTCATCATTCAAAAAAAACCTTTTATGCAATAACAGTTTCCTTGTATAGCATAGTACTATAATTTTGAATCATGATTAAAGCTATTACAATCTTTTGTCGGCAAGGTCATCTTATTTAGTCAAAAGATTCAAAACAAAACAATTATGAAAAAGTTACAATTACTCATCATGGGGTTAATCGCCCTGTCTCTATCTTCTTTTGCCCAAAACAAAGGCAAAATCTCGGGAAGCCTCTTCGACGAAAAACGCCAAGCGATGCCATTCGCAAACGTTCTTTTGCTCAAAGCTAAAGATTCTACACTCGTAAAAGGTGCTGTCGCTGATGCCGGCGGACAGTTTGCATTTGAACAAGTAGCTGATAATCAATACATCGTATCAATCACAATGGTAGGTTATAAAAAATTTTATTCTCCCAAAATCACCATCTCCCCCGAAAACCCTGAAATAAAACTTCAGGATATTCAGCTCGAACAAGTAACCCAAGCCCTAAAAGAGGTAACGGTTGTGGCCAAAAAGCCATTGCTCGAACAACAAGCCGATAAATTGGTGATGAATGTTGAGAACAGTATAGTCAATAGCGGTAGCACCGCAATGGAGGTTTTGCAGAGAGCTCCGGGGGTTTCGATTGACCAAAACGACAACATCAGCCTAAAGGGCAAGCAGGGTGTTCAGATTTATATGGATGGAAAACCAACGTATATGTCGCAGGAGCAATTGGCCAATCTTCTGAAAAATATGAACAGCGACCAAATCGAAAAGATTGAGATAATCTCCAATCCTTCGGCTCGATTCGATGCGGCAGGAAACTCAGGCATCATCAATATTATCACCAAACGAAATAAAAACTTTGGCACAAACGGTAGCTTGTCGGTTGGTGCAGGAGCGAGTTTTCCACCACAATTAACTTTTGGTGATATAAAAGGAAATTTACCTAAAGGTAGCCTAAACCTAAATCTCAATAATCGTCAAGGCAAATTCAATACTTTTGGCAATATCAGCAGCCGTTACAACCAAAACTTCCAGAATCAGAATATTTCGAGGGTTTTAGATGGTCGTACGATAGACCAGTACGGATTCCGTCCGATGCAATCACACAATACAACTTTGCGGGCAGGAGCCGATTATTTTGCCAGCAAAAAAACAACCATCGGAATATTATTGAATGTCAATTTGGGCGAATGGATGAATAACGGAGTAATTCGTAATGATGCCTACATCCGTAACAATGGTGTTGTTGAGTCGAGCCCACAAACGACATCAAATCCATACCGAAGCTGGAAAAACCTTACGTTTAATACAAACTTCAAACACGCATTCAACGATAAAGGCAGAGAATTAACCGCCGATTTTGATTATTCGATTTACGACAACCAATCGAATGAAAAAGAAATGATTACAAGGTTTTTTAATGGAAATAATGAAGAAATCGGCACACCTTTGAGGGTTACGAGCGATATTCCGAACGTTTATAACATCTATGCCGTCAAGGCGGATTTTGTGAATCCGTTACCAAAATCGAATGCAAAATTGGAGTTTGGGGCAAAGAGTAGCTTCGTAAAATCTGATAATAACATTCAGTTTTTTAATGATGGAAAATTGGATATTGGCCGCACCAATCACTTTATCTATACTGAAAACGTGAATGCCGCCTATGCAAATTTTAGTAAAAAAATCAATGATAAATGGAATGTCCAGACGGGTTTGCGTGCCGAGCAGACAATCTCTAAAGGCGAATCAAAAACACTAAATGAGAGCCGTCGTCGTGAATACATCAACCTGTTTCCGAGTGTTTACTTGACCCATAAAGTCAATAAAAGTAATCAATTGAATCTGAATTATAGCCGTCGTATCGACCGCCCTGATTATCAATCACTTAATCCATTTATTTTCTTCTTAGACCCATATACGTATGAGTTAGGAAACGAGTACTTGAGACCGCAATTGACTCATTCTTTAGAAGTTACACATACTTTCAAACAAGCATTTGTAACAACAGTTGGATACAGCTACACCGATGATTACATGACTCAAATCGTCAAGAACGCCATCAACGAGCCAGAGATTTTAGAGAAATTGAAAAAATACAATTATTCATCAGAAATCGACCCAAACAAAATTTCGTTTGCGATGCGTGAAAATATCGGGACAAGACAAAATCTAAATTTGGGTTTGAGTTTCCCGGTACCAGTTACAAAATGGTGGAATATGAATAACAATATTTCGATGTTCTACAACAAATACGAAGGTGTGCTTTTAGGAACCAACCTCAATGTCGGAAACTTTGCTTACAATCTCTTTACGAGCCAAAACTTTACACTCAAAAAAGGTTGGACAGCCGAGGCTTCGATGTGGTATAACTCAAAGAATATCGAAGGCATGATGAACGCTCGTGAGATGTACGCCATCAATGGTGGGGTTTCTAAATCATTTTGGAATCGAAAAGGTAGTTTGAAATTGACAGTGAACGATATTTTTGCTACGGCACGTTTTAGAGGATACACAAATTTTGCGGGTGTCAAACTCAACATCGATAACCGTTGGGATAGCCGCCAAGTGCGTATGGTATTCACTTATCGTTTTGGAAATCAGAATGTTAAGGCATCTCGCAACCGCCAAACAGCGACATCGGCTGAGCAACGTCGTGTGGGAAATGAAAATTAGTAAAATTTAGGTTAAAGCAAAAAGCCTATGAGAATTTCTCGTAGGTTTTTTTATACAAACAAAAAAGGTATCAGCCAAGTGGTCGATACCTTTAAAGCTAATCCATCAAATTAATATCTTCTTCTATCAAACCTATCATCGTATCCTCTTCGCTGGTAGGTGCGGTCATCATCACGTTTTTGGCGTCGAACTTCACGATTTAGTTGATTTAAGTCACGAGCCAAGTCGTTGAACTCTCTCCTGCTCATAAAACCATCATCAAAATACCTATCTTCTCGGCGTTCTATTTGGTCAAGTTCACGATTCAGCCTTCTTGCTTCGCCTCTGGTGATTGTACCTTGACGAAAACCAACCTCAATCTCTCGACGTAGGTCTCTCTGCATTTCATCAATCGGGTTATCGAATCTTTTGCCATAGCCACGGCGGTCGTCGTAGCGTCTATCACGGTGGTGTTCGTAGTTTCCTTCTCTCCACCAGTTATCATCATATCTTCTTCCGTATTGTGCCTCGGCCGAAATCGCTACCGCAATCATCGCTGCCATCAAAAATAACTTTCTCATAGTTTTCATCTAAGTTTAATTGTAAATCCCTTTCGAGCGATTTTATTGATTAGATGCAATACTAACGACGAAAGTTTATTAGTGCTTTGTTAATGCGATGTTAATAATTCATAAGCCTCCGAAAACTCGGCGTTTCGGACATTCTTGTAATGCCCCGCGTGATAATTATCAAGCCTTTTCAAGATATTCAAGACCATTGTTTTTTCGCTCATGTTCATCGTATCAAAAGCCATCTCGCCTACTTTACTCATATACGGAAAACTCTCATACAGAACCTGAATACCTTTTGGGGTAATTTTTAGACGTTTCGAGCGTTTGTCTTGTTCGTCCGGAAACTCAACCACCAATTCTGAGGCTACCAATCTTTTGATAATATCGATACCAGACGGAAACTCCGAAACCATTTCATAAATCAACTCGCTTTTTTTGGGTGTACCCATATCATGTAAACTAATCAAATAAACCCAATCGTCAATGTTATTCATCCCGACGTGTTCGAGGGCTTTTTTACAGTATAAACTGGCATATTTATTAAGACGACCTATCAAACCAGCCAACTGACCATCGACAGGAATACCCTGAGTATCTGAAATATGAATGGGTTTTTCGACATTTTCAGCTAAAAATTTGACACAAAAATCCTCAATCGTTAGGTCGGCATTTTCTTCTTCATATTTGGCCCAAAGATTTACTAATTCGACTAATTTATTTTTCATGGTTTAAGACTTAAATTTTTCAGCAAAATTAACCATACACATAAAACCTTTTAGACTTTACTTTGTTTTCATATTATTCAAACACAAATTTTACTAAATAAATTATGTTTTCAAAATAATTTTTGATTTTTTATTGACTTATATTACGAAAACATATTAATATTGCAGCGTATATCTATAATATCACATCGAAATCATAATAAATTGTGGCAGTAATCGCAGAACTCATACAAGCCAGCAAAGAATACCAAACTGGCGACCAAACGATTGTGGCATTGCAACCTACTTCGCTTCAGCTCAACGAGGGTGAATTATTACTCATCATTGGGCCTTCGGGTTCGGGTAAAACCACCCTGCTATCACTGATTGGGTGTGTAATCTATCCATCGAAGGGAGAATTATACGTAGATGGACAACACGTAAACAAAATGAAGCCGAATGAATTGGCCAAATTGAGGCTTGATACAATAGGTTTTGTTTTCCAGCAATTCAATTTACTTGCCCCGCTCACCGCCGAAGAGAATGTTGCCATTCCGCTAAAATTACAAGGTATATCTGGGTCCGAAATCAAAAGTAGAGTAGCCAAAGCAATCGAAACCGTAGGAATGACCGAACGCAAGAAGAATCTCCCAAAACAGCTATCAGGTGGGCAGCAACAACGCATTGCGATTGCGAGAGCATTGGTAACAAATCCCAAAATTATACTGTGCGACGAGCCAACGGCCTCTCTCGATAAAAATTCTTTTGAGGTGGTCATGCAAGAGCTAAAGGCATTGGCACGACAAGGAAAATCGGTAGCAGTTGTAACGCACGACCCACGACTCCAGAAATATGCCGATAGGGCCGTAGAAGTTAAAAACGGGTTTGTCTATCCGTTGGAATTAAAAGATGTAAGTTTTGATTGAGCATTCTATTTTGTGAAAAAAGCGAATGAAAAAGCCTAAAAATGTCAAAAATAACAATAAAAAAAATGAAAACAATATTGAAAAACTTGGTATGGATTTTTCCTTTACTATACTTGACGAGCTGCTCCAAAGAAGAAAAGAAAGAATCAGCAAATACCAAAACCGACTCGACCAAGATTCAGACAACCAATGACCGTATCTTAGGTGTTGCCCGTATCGAACCCGAAGATGGTATCATGAATATCACCGCTGGCACGAGCGGTAAGGTACTTTCGGTTTTGATGGATGAAAACCAACAAGTCGAGAAAGGCCAAGCCCTGCTCAACATTGAAGTAGCCATCGAAAACGCCCAGCTAAATCAAGCCGAAAGCAAGATTACTACCCAAAATGCGGCCATCGAATCGGCAAAAGCCAATATTGCAGCGTTGAGAGTTGCTCTCAAAAACGCTCAGGATACTTACAACCGAAACCTTCAGCTCTATGAAGGCAAAGCACAAACCAAAGAAGTACTCGATAATAGCAAAGCCACTGCCGACCGCTACCAAAAAGACATAGAAACTGCCGAGGCAAATCTGAATCAAACGGCGGCGAGAATCAAAGAGTTAAATGCCGATATTGCGTATTACCGCACGGTTGTTAATCAAAAAAAGGTATCGGCACCGCTATCGGGCAAAATCTTGAATGTATTGATAAAAACTGGTGAATATGTGAGTAATTCGACCGAAATAGCCGAATTTGCCCCTGCTGGAGCATTAATCGCCAAGACCGAAGTAGATGAACTCTACGCCGAAAAAGTACAGATTGGTCAATCGGCAGCGATTCTATCACAAACAACGGGCGAAAAACTCGCCGAAGGAACTGTAAGCTACACGGCAGATTATCTCAAACAAAAGTCATTGTTTAAAGACCAATCGACCGAGCAAGAAGACCGCCGAGTAAGAGAAGTTCATATCAGGCTAACTTCGGGCAAAATGCCACTCATCGGTAGTCGTGTTGATTGTATGATTATGCTGAAATGAACCATTAAATTTACAACCTAACGGTTAGAAAATAAAATCAACATGTTTAGAGAAGCATTAAAATTTATGTGGTATGATAAAGCCAAGATGTTTGGGATATTCTTCGGAATGATTCTTTCGGTATTCTTGGTTGGGCAGCAGGTAATGATATGTTTGGCTTTGCTGGGTAGTACGGTCTCGTTGGCAACATTCAATCAAAATTACATTTGGGTCGTGAGCGACAAAAGCAAGCAGGTCATTGACTTACCTTTGATTGATATGAGAATCGGTCGTAGTTTAGTTTCGGTCGAGGGTGTCAAAGCGGTGCATCCGTTGATTTTTGCGGGTGGAAACCTCAAAATGCCCGATGGGACCAAAACAGCAATCACGATGATTGGTACACAAGCACCGGTTTTTGCTGGCGGCCCATGGCGTGTAAAAGAGGGCAACCCCATGGATTTACTCTCCGATAACGCCATATTTCTGGATTCGAGAAATGCCGAAATCGGCAAAAAAATTAAAGTCGGCGATAAATTTGAATATAATGGCAAACAAGTCAAACTCGTTGGCCTAACCGCCAAAACCGAGGGTCTCGGTATATCCTATGGTTTTACGACCGTCGAGCGTGCAAGGTGGCTATGTAATATCCCCACCACCCAATCAAGTGCTTTTTTGATTGAGTGGGAGTCTGGTGCAACTCCCGAATCGGTCGTGAATGCCATCAACAAAGAGATTCCGGGTGTGAGGGCTATCACCGGCAAAGATTACCGCCTGAGTTCGTTAAGATACTTTGCCGGCAATAGCGGTATCGTTGCATCTTTTGGTTTATTGGTTGTATTTGCAGTTATTACGGGCTTTGCCATTGTGGGGCTTACGATGTACTCTGCCGTGAGCGACCGTATCAAAGACTACGGAACCCTCAAAGCCATCGGTGGTACCAACGGCACCATCCGTAAGCTGATTCTATCTCAAGCAACCATCTACTCGGTTGTGGGCTTTGTGGTGGCTCTTGGGTTGCTCAATGGTTTTATAAACGCCACAAAAGATGGTTTAGACCTCCAGCTTATACCAGAGTTGGTGTATTCATTGATTGGAGTAACCGTTTTTATTGCCATCATGGGCAGCCTCTTTGGTATGCGTAAAATAACCAGCCTCGAACCCGCCGCAGTATTCAGGAGTTAGAAAACGTATTTGAGACAATTCTTTCCGTTTCGTATTTCTATTTTGCGGTTTCGTGAAATCAGATTACTGCGATTACTGTATTTAGAAGAAATTTGAATGAGAATTTAGCATAAACTCAATAATGAAAAAAATACTAATATTACATTTAATGGTTATCAATCAGTTATTTGCTCAAAAAATAACCCTCGACGATGCCATAAAAATAGGTTTAGAGAATCGAATCGAAATCAAAAACCAAGCCTTGCAGATTCAACTTGCTCAGTCCGAAAACGACAAAATCAAAGCAAAGTGGCTTCCACAAATCAGTGGCTCGGCCGATGTGCGTTGGAACACCCAACTCCAAACTACGGTTCTGCCATTTAGCCTAACCCCCGGCGAGACAACCTCAAAAGTGCAACTGGGCCTGCCGTTTAATAACACTTTGGGGGTTCAGGCTGACCAAAAGGTCTATGATGCCAACAAGAAAATCGACCGCCAAATTAATGATACACAGACCGAAAACCAGAAAAACAGCCTCGAACAACAACAAATTAATATTCGACAGGCAATCACCGAGGCATACTACTTAGCGGTTTTTAACAAAGAGCGAATCATCTATGCTCAGAATCAATTAGACCGCAATAAAGTAAACCTCGAAACCGCCGATACTCGCCTAAAAGCCGGTACAATTCTCCAAAATGAATACGACCGATTCAAACTCGATGTGAGCAACGCCCAAATTTCGCTTCAGAAAGCAAAACAAGATTTTGACTTGAGCCTTGAGGCTTTAAGGTATCAAATGAATTCAAAAAGTGCGATAAATGACCTAAGCGATGAGCTTGCCGATATTCTCAAAAAAGCCGATACCAATTACCAAATGATGTTTGAGCAGCGTCCAGAAATAAGAGGCGAAGAAATCTCAATTAGAATCAACGAATTGAACGTCCAAAAACAAAAAGTACGTAATTTACCGACGGTTTCGGCCTACGGAAACTACTCGGCATTACAACTTTCAAATAAGCTCAATCCGTTTGCTTCGGGTACTTGGTTTCCGTTTAATTATGTCGGAATCCGAGCAAATATTCCGATTTTCGATGGAAAACAAGCCAAGTTAGCTTCTAATGATTTTGTGGTCAGACAACAAATCAATCGAAATAATATCGAAAAGTTCAAAGCCGATTTTGGTTACGAAGCCCAAAACGCAATGAAGCAAGTCGAGCAAGCCAAACTCGACATCAACGAAACTCAAAAAAACGTGGCTTTGGCAAAGCAAATATTAGAAACCGATAAGTTCAGATACGAAAAAGGAGTTTTGACAATTGCCGATTTGAAAAATTCAGAATTTTCGCTTCAAAACGCCGAAAACAATTATCTATCAAGTGTTTACAACTTCTTGGTGGCAAATGTAAGGTACAAAAAAGCGATTGGTAATTTGTAGTTTTTTAAAAGTTTAGGGGTATTACAAAAAAGACGTTCTGCTTTGGACGTCTATTTTGTTTGGCAGTAGTTTGAAAATAAAAAACTAAGACCATTTTAAATTGCTCCTCAACAAAATTCAATATTTTTGATTTTCTAAAACTTAACAATGAGAAAATCAGATTCCAGAATCAAAACCAGCAAAAAACCAATTCTTCTTTGGATATTTAACTAAATTTCTCAAACTTTAAGGGTATTTATTCAACCTTACAATTCAATGAAAAAAATCTTATTTATTCTCGGATTTAACGCAGTACTCAATACCCAAGCCCAAGTAGGTGTTGGGACTCCCCCACCCAAAAAAGCAGAGATTTTATTTGATGGTTCACGCGAAATGCTCGACGAAAAATGGACTTACTGGGAAGGACCACGGCTGGCGGCAACCCTACCAATCAAATGGCAGGTTGTTAAAGATTTGGTTGGTGACGGAACTGTTTTGAGTACCAATGACCCAGCCGGTGCGGGTGGAAAATACGGTGCAGCAGATATTGTAACCAAAAAGAAATTCAGAGATTTTAGGCTTCATATCGAATTTTTCATCCCCGAAAAAGGCGGAAACAGCGGTGTCTATCTGCAAAATCGTTATGAGATTCAGGTTCTCGATGGCGATACAACCTCACACGGAATGGCCGCAGTCATTAACGAAACTCCCTCGCCCTACTATGCCTACAACGGTGTTGGTAAATGGAATGCTTACGATATAGTCTTTAGAGCGGCCCGTTTCAAAGATGGAAAAAGAACCGAGAAAGCGATAGTTACGATGTATTTCAACGGCAAAAAAGTCCATAAAAACCAAACAATCAGCCAAGTTTGGGGCGGACCAAACTCAGGTGTCGATGGTGGAAACGACGGTGGTAAAGGCATAACCGACACTCCCGAAGGCCTAAAACTTCAAGCCGAGGGCCATGATGTTAGATACCGTAATATTTGGATAAAAGAGCTAAATATCAAAAAAGCTGATACCGACTTTTAAATTTTTCTACCGACATATTTTGGTGTGCATAATGCCAAATTATGTCCAATTTCTACTATTTTTGCCAAAAAGACTTCAATAATTTAGGTTATGAATTTCAGTTTTTGGGAGCAAAATACTTTTTTTTCGGATATTGATGTAGCCATCATTGGTTCAGGAATTGTTGGATTAAACGCCGCAATTCACCTCAAAACTCAACAACCCAATCTAAAAGTAGTTGTTCTCGAAAGAGGGGCCTTGCCCAGTGGTGCAAGTACCAAAAACGCTGGCTTCGCTTGTTTTGGTTCGGTTTCAGAACTTCTCGACAATCTTGCAAAATATCCACAAAATCAAGTATTTGAATTGGTCGAGAAACGTTACAAAGGATTACACAAGCTAAGAAATCTACTCGGCGACGATGCCATCGGGTACGAGGGCTTGGGAGGATACGAACTTTTTACTGACTCTGAATTTTACCAAAAATGTGCCAATGCCGTTGAGTCTTTCAATTCAGAACTTCGGCAAGTAATAGGCAATCAAATTTATTCAACTGTTGATTCAAAAATCAATGAGTTTGGTTTCAAGAATGTCAAACACTTGATTTTCAATGCCTATGAGGGACAAATTCACACTGGAAAGATGATGAATGCCCTCATCGAATTGGCCCGAAGCAAAGGTATTTCGATTTATAACGGAGTCAAAATAAACAAAATCGAAGCCCAAAATCACTCAGTCGATTTGGTTTTAGAAGATGGAATAATTAAATCAAAAAAAGTTATTATCACGACCAATGCTTTTGCCAAGCAACTATTGCCAGATTTAGATGTCGTCCCCGGCCGTGGGCAGGTAATCATCACGAAACCGATACCAAACCTACCCATCAAAGGAGCTTTTCACTACGACGAAGGCTATTTTTATTTCAGAAATGTTGGTAATCGCCTACTCTTTGGTGGTGGGCGTAACTTAGACTTCAAAGCCGAAGAAACAACCGAATTTGGCTTCACAGATTTAGTTCAGAATGAACTCCACCGTCTGCTAAGAGAGGTTATCATTCCAAATTTCGATTACGAAATCGAAACCCGCTGGTCGGGCATTATGGGCTTCGGTTCACAACAAGCTCCCATTGTTCAGCAAATCTCTCTAAATATTTTTTGTGCAGTCAAAATGCAAGGTATGGGCGTTGCCCTTGGCAGTCTAACTGGCGAAGAAGTGGCCCAAATGGTGATAATGGATTTGTAAGACGGCTTTTTAAGTCGTTTGTGAAAATCCCAAAAACATAAATGAAAAAAAATTCACTTATTTTTTGAAATGAATAAATATTCATTTAACTTTGCATCGAAATCAAATACTAATGAGAACCAAAGACGAAGAAAAAGAAAGGTTAATTTTAGAATCGGCATTAAGCATTATTGCAAAAACTGGTCTGGCCGGACTCAGAATGTCGGACCTCGCCAAAGAAGCAAAATTGGCAACTGGTACGGTCTATATATACTTCAAAGATAAAGACCAATTAGTACGTAAATTGTATCTATACTTGATGCGGACTACCACCAGCGACCTCTCTTCTGGCATACAACCCGATGATTCTATTAAATCAAAAATCAAAAAAATATCACACAACTACCTCTTAGACAGTATTTTAAAACCACAAAAGAGTATATTCTTTGAGCAATATTTTAGGTCTCCGTTTTTTCATGAAACCGAAAGTGTATTAAACGAAGAAGACCAAATTCTACAACCAATTTACCAACTTGTTTTAGAAGGCCAACGCCAAGATATTATTAAAAAAGTGAATCCTGATTTAATCGTAACCATTGTTTGCGGTATGCTCGAAAGCGTGGCGAAAACCGCGGTTTACACCGATAAAATCGTATCCGACAGCGAGTGGGAATTAATTTTTGGAATCGTTTGGGATGCTATAAAAAGTTAAAATAAACTATTTTTTTAAATAATTAATGAATAAAAATTCAATTTAGAATGAAAACAGTATTAATCACCGGAACTTCTTCAGGAATCGGTAAAGAAACCGTAAGATATTTCTCACAAAAAGGCTGGAATGTAGCCGCAACCATGCGTACACCCAGCAAAGAAACCGAACTTCAAAAACTACCCAACGTCAAACTTTATGCTCTGGACGTTACCGATGACGCAAGTATTCAATCGGCTATCGAAGCATCAATCGCCGAATTTGGTGGTATCGATGTCGTAGTTAATAATGCTGGATACGGTGCGGTAGGAATCTTCGAAAAAGCTACCAAAGAGCAAATCCAAAAGCAATTTGATACCAATGTCTTTGGGGTAATGAATGTTACTCGGCAAATTCTTCCGCATTTCCGAAAAAAGAAATCAGGGATAATCATCAATGTTACTTCGATGGGGGGCCTACTGACATTCCCAATTTACAGCGTATATCACTCAACCAAATGGGCAGTAGAAGGCTGGGCAGAGGCACTAAATTTTGAACTACGTCCGTTCAATATCAAAGTTAAGAATGTAGAGCCGGGTGCTATCAAAACTGATTTTTATGAACGCTCGATGGATTTATTCAAGCAAGAAGGACTCACCGATTATGACGAATACGAGCAGATTACCTATAAAAACAGCCAAGCTGCTGGCGAGACTGCTCCGGGTCCAGAAGTAGTTGCCAAAACAATTTTTAGTGCCGCAACCGACGATTTATCAAAAGTTCGCTATCCTGCATCGGTACAATCATCGGCTTTGCTTTTTGTTCGCTGGCTTTTACCCCTCAATTGGTTTATGGGAATCGTCAGAATGGTTGTCGAAAAAGGATTGAAAAAGCAAAATACATAAACAAAGGATTGAAAAAGCAAAATACATAAACAGCTCATTATCAACCTTTTATAAATGAATAATAAAATACATTTCGCATTAACCAATCATTAACAATCATTCGGCAAACCATCAAGGTTGATTTTTCATCTAAATAATAAATTTAATCTAAAATTGTTCTGAAATGAAAAAATCAATAATAACTATGGTAATGATGATTGCAGTTGCAATTGCTGCCAATGCCCAAAGAATTTATGATGGATATGATGATTATCGTGCCGATAGATTTTATTATTATGACGA